>CAVEHG010000268.1:0-2696 GCA_963615405.1 bacterium
ATAGAAAATAAAATCAACGGGAAAAAGTTCGTCTTTGTGGGTTTTATTCGTTAAATTCGTGCCATTGAACTTAAGATTGAGGAATGAACAAAAACCCGCAGTTCCATTTTTCGGACAAGCCTGACGCCAGATTCCTTCTCGGAGCGTACCGCGGCGAGAAGGACCAGCTGTCCTGGATCATAGGAGAGAAGCCGTCAAGGCACGAGACATTGTACAACGTCAGACTGAATGACAATCTGTTTTCCCAGAGGGAAGGCGGAATAGACTCGATGGAACTGCCCGATTACGTTCTGCTCTATGATTGCCGCGACATTTCTGGCAGCTACCACCTGTTCCAGTGCGTGTCCTCTTCCGTCAAGGATGAAGCCGCGATGAGAGACCTGCGGTACCCTTGTCCTGACGGGGACTATCTTGTCTACCTGCTTGGAGACGAGATCCTGTGTGAGCCGTTGGACATGAGAAGTCTGGTCGATGGGTTTCTCGCCGCCAATCCTGACAAGCCTGCTTTTTCGCCATTCGTACTGACAGGCAAGGAAATGGCCGCCAAAGTCAACAGTAGTCTGAAGGCTCCGTCCCCTGTCAGGAAGCGCGGTTTCAAGGTTCTCCGGTTCATCGACCTGTTCGCAGGCATCGGCGGAATCCGCTGCGGTCTTGAACAGGCAGCGAGAGAAGCCGGACTTGACCCCGTCTGTGTGTTCACTTCAGAAATCAAACCCTATGCGGTCAAAGTCCTGCGGTCCAACCATCCGGGCGAGACAGTCACAGGCGACATAACCAAAGTCGAGACAAGGAATATTCCTGATTTCGACATACTCTGCGCCGGCTTTCCCTGCCAGGCGTTCAGCGCCGCCGGAAAACGCCAGGGATTCGCCGACACAAGGGGGACTATGTTCTTTGAGGTCGAAAGGATTCTCCGCGACAAGAGGCCAAGAGGCTTCATCCTTGAGAATGTAGAGGGGTTGGTGAACCACGATGGAGGCCGTACACTCAAGGTGATTGAAGAACACCTGCAATCGCTAGATTATCAGTTTGACTATAAAGTGCTTAACTCCCGCTATTTCGGCGTGCCGCAGGAGAGGAAAAGAATCTACATTGTCGGCACCGACAAGACAACGCCCGATCTTGAGAATTTTCCTGTAGTGGAGAAGAAGCTTTCCGACATCCTGCAGTCTGGACTGGAGACATCCGACTCTCCGTTCGTCAGCAATCTTCTGAAGCATTACAAAATCGAAGAACTTTACGGCAAATCCATCAAGGACAAACGCGGCGGCGAAGACAACATCCACAGTTGGGATTTAGGCACAAAGGGAGAGGTCACGGATGTCCAGAAGCGCTTGTTGGATTCTCTGCTGAAAGAGAGAAGGAAGAAAAAATGGGCTGAAGAGATAGGAATAGACTGGATGGACGGGATGCCTTTGACGCTCAAACAGATAAAGACATTCTTCGATGTTCCTGACCTTCAGTCTGTTCTTGACGATTTGACGGCCAAAGGGTATCTCAGATTTGAACATCCGAAAAAACTTGTCGTCGAGATCAACGATGCAGGAGTCAGAACGACAAGAAGAGAGCCGGACGCGACTAAGCCCAAGGGCTATAACATTGTCGCCGGGAAACTGAGTTTCGAGATAAACAAAGTGATGTCGCCGGACGAAATCGCTCCTACCCTCGTGGCTATGGATATGCAGAAGCTTTATGTCGGAGACAACGGAGGCTTGAGAAAACTGTCACTGCGGGAAGGCCTCAGGCTTTTCGGCTATCCTGAAGATTTCAGATTCGATGTCAGTGAGAAAGATGGCTTCGACCTTCTCGGCAACACTGTCGTCGTCCCTGTCATCAAGGCTGTAGCCTCCAGAATGTTGAAATCACTTAACTTCAAATAGCACGTACTATGAAACTGACAGTAGACCAATTGTACGACAAACTTCTCAACGAGGACAAGATTCTCACGCAGAAAGGACAGATCACATTCAAACTCGGCGAAGTGGACATCATCGTCAAGCAGCGCGATGTTGTCGGCAACATCATGCAGGAATGGCTAGCCGGATGGATGGACTACAACAATGTGGACTTTGCTTTGAACCAGAACACGCAGATGCCCCCTGACTTCTATCTCGACCCAGATGATTTAAAGCACAACCTCCTTGAAATCAAAGCTTTCAACTATCAGGCCGGGCCGGGTTTCGACATAGCCGACTTCAAGATGTACGAACGGGAGATCGCCGGCAAGCCTTGGATGCTTGATGTCACCTACCTGGTCTTCGGCTATGAAATGAGCGAGGACGGGGTCGTCACGGTCAAAAAAATGTGGAAGCAGAAAGTTTGGGAAATATGCCGTCCGATGATTTCGGGAAGAGGTTCGGCCAAAGTCCCGTGGCCGCTCAATCTTCAGATAAAGCAGGGTGTCGTCCATAAGATACGCCCGGCCAAATGGTTCTCTCCGTCAAGGGTTTTCCGCACATTCGAGAATGTCGAAGATTTTCTTTCCGCCGTCGAGGAGACCATCTATCAGAATCCTGACACAAGGCAGGAAGGTTCCGGATGGAAACACAAGATGATCGAGAATTATCAAAAGTTCTACGGCCGCCCGCTCTCCATCCCAAGATGGGACGAGATAGTGGACAAGTACATCGTCAAGCGGTAAATTGCAATTACTGGTTATGGACAGGACAGACAACACCTCGGAGGTTCTTGAGGTA
>CAVEHG010000269.1:0-2616 GCA_963615405.1 bacterium
CATAGAAGCCTTCCCACGGCAGAAGGTCCTCATATCCGAACACGCTGCCGTAAACGCAACCAAACACCATTGATGACATTCCCACCCAGGAGATTATGCGCCACAGCGGCATTCTGGTTTTTTTCCACAGCAAAAGTCCGACAATCGCAAGTACAGCTCCCTGACCCAGGTCGCCGAACATGATGCCGAACAGCACTGTATACGTAACTGCCATAAAGATGCGCGGGTCAATCTCACCGTAGGACGGGAGTCCGTACATTTCCATAAACGGGGAAAAGAGCTTCTGCAAAAATCCTCCGGCCAGCTTTACCGGCGGCTTGAATTCCTTCATCTCCCCTGCATCTGTGAGGATGCAGTCGAACCCGCCCGCGGGGGTGCATTCTTTTTCGTACTCCTCGCTGTCCGCTGCGGGAATCCATCCTGTTATAAAGAACTTACCGTTACGTTTGCCGCAGAGTGCTCTGACCGAAAAGCATTTGTCCATGTACTTCAGCCAGCAGAAACATCTGAGTATGTTTCCTCCCTGTTCGGTCTTAAACCGGATTATGTTGTCTTCGAGCTCCTTTATCCGGCCCTCTCCCGCTTTGACCTCGTCCTGGATTTTCTGAAGTGCCTCGGATGCCGTTCCGCTAAGCTTCTGGGTCATGTTGATTTTTATTCTCTCATACCCCAACGATGCCATCACGGCGTCCATGTGGTCGGAAACACTCGGCAAAACGCAGTAGACGCAATAGACCCAATTCTCGTCCTCGCCGGTTTTCACGAGAAATACATCCGCGTTTTCCTTCATTTCCTCCAGACAGTCCTCATACTTCCCCGCGGGAACGCGTCCGAATCTGAGCTTGACATAGCGCATATTGAGAAGGTCTTCCATATTCTCGTCCATGTCAGTGAAATGCTCCAGCTGGTCTATAACGTTTTTCCCGTCAGTGTCAAATGCTCTCTTTTCGTCCAGTTCCTTTTGCCATGCATCGAGCTCATTCTTTGCCGAATCCAGTGCCTCGCTGACGCCGTCCAGCTCGTAGCCGTCCTGAGAGAAATCACGATATTCCGGTTTTATATCCAGTCGTTTGAGCAACGCCTCGGCTCTGGCCAGTGGTTCCGCATACGGGCTTTCCCCCTCGATCGGATATAGCTTTTTCGTGTTCTCCATCACGTGGATCGCATTTTCGGGCTGAAAATCACGATTCACGACAAATCGCTGTATCGCCTCGTCCAGTCTGGCCATCGGTCCCGTAATCGTCAGCATCATCATTTTTTCTGTTGCCATACTTTTTAAATCACTCCCTCCGCGCGTAAGGACTTCGCGCAGGTAATGTTTTCTGGGTTTTTCTCGTTTTTTCGATTCAGGCCTATATCAGCCCCGTGACATTGACCCCGAGGCGCCGCGCCTCAATCAGCGTGGTCAGTTTTTCACATTCAATATTTTTCATGGTCAGATACGCTTCTGGCATACATATCGAGGGCTCCGGGGCATTAATCAGCTTTCGGCAGAACGCCGTCATCGCCTCTCTGTACTGACGTTCCAGCGCATCGGGATCCAGAGTCGTAAAATACCTGCCCCACGGCGTAGCACTGAGGATTTCAAGTACTGCCCGGTTATCCGGGGCTTTCGCTATCGCGTTGACCGTCTCCGGTTTCAATCTGTCCCGCACCGGAATAAGAAGTTTCTCGGCCGACTCCAGGGACGCCGGAAAGCGCCTCAGGCGCAGAAGGTGGGTCAGGTTGAGCACATCGGCCCGTTCACCGATATATTTTATGAGAGTCTGTTTTTTTATGCCTTTATAGTTTTTCGCCAGAAATCTGTACGTCTCAGTGTAGCAACGATTTTCAAGCGCTATGCTTGCATCTCGGTAATCTGGGAGTCCCGTCTCCGGATTTTTCGGCAGTGAGCGCATCGCCGAGGAGTAAAACCCTCCGTCGACAGCCGCGAGAAGTTGCTGATAGTTTGTCGCTCTGCGCACCGCGTCCAGATCAGTTGTGCTCTTTCGAAGATAAAACTCCGGAATCTCCTCATTTGACGGCAACCCGTGTCCCACACCGATTCGACGCAACGTGCTCAGTATTATGAGGAGCTCCGCGTGATGCATCGCGGCCATCAGAAATTTTTTGTCTTTGCCGGAGGCAAATGAAAAGAGGCGTTCGTACTCGTCGCAGACCTGCAGCTTCAGTGCCGACTCAAGCTCTCTCGCGTCCGTGTTTCCCTGCTGTAGCGTGGACACTGCATTTTTCCACCCCGGATGCTGCCTCAGGAATGACGCGGTTTCGGACACGGTGGTCATCCCGCCCAGACGTTGCCAGTCCTCCGGAGTGAGCATTCTGCCATACAGCGCTTTTACCTTCGCCGCCACGGCGCCATAGTCCATCAGCGATTTAAGCATCGCCATCTTTACCCACCACCAGATCGAATATCTTATCCGCGAGTGCCTGCTTGTTTTTTTCGAATCTTAGCCGCTGCGCATCCATTTCGGACTTCAGAGTCTGGTCCAACAGCTTTATCTGCGCGTCGGCTCCTATCATGGCCGTTTTCTCGGCCTCCGATATTTCAAGGTCGGCTTTGTCGAAATATTCCCGCCGCATCTCCTCTGTTTTTTTCTCGAGGAATTCGTCGAATCC
>CAVEHG010000270.1:0-2602 GCA_963615405.1 bacterium
CCTGCTCCCCGGCCCGTCCGGGGCGCTTCGCAAGGCAAGACGAGGCACGGAAGGACTTCCGCCACAGGACAAGGACGGCCGGAAAAATCGATGAGCTCCGCTCGTCTATTTTTTCGAGACGAGCGTCAGCGGTCCTTGGCCCGCGGAACGCCGTGCCTACCTTCGCCGAAGGGAAGTGTCACCGCGCGGGGCGGGGAGACGGAAGTGGCTCATAAGGAACTCCCGTTGTCAGGGCCTTGTAAGGTATCGGGAAAGAAACTGACGGAAGAAGTCCTGATAAGAGTCTTCCGTAAGGTTGTGTCTGTCATACGGGAGGGAAAAGACGGCAGGGGTGTGGTTGGATTCTGATGGAAGTGCCCTGTCGGGTTCTTTCAGAGCGTCTTCCCGAAGAAAAATAAGAAAAGGGAGGATGGCGCGAGCCGTCCTCCCTGTGTCGGGATGCCCCTGTATCCGCAACCGCCGGGCTGGTGCCTGGCTGTAATGTGTTGATAAAGCCCGCTTGAAGGTGAAGAAGTGTACTGTCTACAGGTGGGCGGGAGTCAGCCTTGTAGACAGGCGCAAGGCGAGCGACTGATTCCTGATACTTTTGAACTTTGTCCCGGCCCGTTGCGGATTCCCTGGCAGGGGTGGACAATCCCGGAGAACCTATTTCTTTCTGAGCAGTTTGAAGTATGGCACGCTGACCTCGCGGGTGATGTGATGTTCGCGATTGATTTTGTCGCATCTGCGTTCGCCGCTGCCGTTTCCGGCCCAGGATTGGATTTTGGCGTCGATATCCACGTCGTTGCCTTCGAGGAAGTTCAGCATATAAAAGAAGAGCGCCTCACCGTTCTTTTCGTACTTTTCCGCGACTCTCTCGAGTGCGAGAAGACTTTCCTTTCTGTCCAGGCGCGCCTCTCCGTCAGCGGCGGGAGCGGTACAGCCGTGGAACAGGATGAGGTTCTTGAGCGTGTAGTAGGCTCCCGAGCCCTTGTACGCATTGACCCACTTCTTGCAGAGCGGTTGGTCGCCGAGCCCGTTCACCAGCCATACGCATTCGTTGTAGAAGTCCCTGAAACTCTCGTAGAGCGCCTTCGGTGTCGCGGCCGCCGCCACGGCATCCCTTTTCTGCGAGACGGGCCGGTAGATTATCCTGCCGATGTCATCGACGAAAATGTTTTTCCTGAACAGTCTGATGTAAGGCAGTCCCTTGCATTTATGTTTATGTTCCTGCGCGGCTGCGACCTTCTGTTTGAGAATCTGGATGAAGTGGTCCGCGAACTTCACGCACACGTCCCTGTTGAACCAGCGGTTGCGCTCCAGGTAGTTCTCCGTGTCGTTCTCGGCGAGCCTTGCCTGGACCCTCATCTCCTCGAGGAGCATTGACCAGGAATACTGATACCCCTTTAATTTCAGCGCCTGTTCGAAAGCCATAGCCCATTTTATCCTTTTGAGAATAAATTTGTCGCCCTGCTGGAGCAGGAAGGTCGGTAGGCTTATCATATGGAACATCTGCGATGTGACCCAGCGGCGGAAGAGACGCCCGTTCGCCACGGTGCCGCCATCCTTGATTTCACTCAGGATGTTATCGCTGCTTTCCGTTCCGTTTTCCTTTCCGAGCGAGGCGAGAAATCCGTCCGCGGAAGCGGCCTGCGCCGCCAGGAGTGTCTCCGTGCCGATGCCCGCGGCCTTCAGGGCCTCGAGTCTCTGTTCTGATTTGTTGCTCATTGCTTTTCGGTTTTTATTGTTTGACTTGCGCCGGCCCCGTCGTGGCTCCGGCAGGTTTCTTATCGTGTTCTATCCAGTCCCTGAGGATGATGAAGTCCTTGTCAAGCCTTGACTGACGGAACCACCGTCCCCATTCTTCCTTCCAGACGAGGTCTCCCTGCATCGCGGCCAGCAGGATGAACGTCTCCAGGGCCGCCTGCGCCCTGTCGCGACCTCTTCCGTAGAGAAAATCCTCGTCCGTCAGGGACTCCTCGTCCAAGGCCTTGAAGTGGCTTCTTCTCCATCTGCCGCCCCACCGGGAGGGTACCGAGTGCTTGTACAGGCGGTAGAGGTCTTCCAGTATCTGTTCAATATCCTCCCCGGCCCTTCCGGCCTCGGTGAGCACGTCGCCCAGATACCCTTCTGCCGTGAAGTCTCCCTGCGGAGTCCAGTCCCTCACGAGGGTCTCCCTTCCCGCCCTGAGAAGGCCCTTTCGGAAGTCGACCGTGACCCCCGCGCCGGCCTCTGCGGCTGCTGTGGCGTATCGGAATATGCTTGTCATAGAAATTTCAAGTTCCTGCTCCCCGGCCCGTCCGGGGTGCTTCGCAAGGCAAGGAAAGGCACGGAAGGACTTCCGCTGCAGGACAAGAGCGGCCGGAAAAATCGATGCGCGGAGCGCGTCTATTTTTTCGAGACGAACGCAGAGGCCCTTGTCCCGCGGAATGCCGTGCCTACCTTCGCCGAAGGGAAGCGTCACCGCGCGGGGCGGGGAGACGGAAGACGGAGGAGGAGGGTGGGGAAGTGCGCAGGAAAAGAATCTCCCGTTCTCGGGCTCGGTAAGTTCGTGGATAAAAGAGACGAAATAAGAGGCCTTGTGAAGGGTCTTTGATAAGGTTGCCCTCCCTTTGTCCGGGCG
>CAVEHG010000271.1:0-2591 GCA_963615405.1 bacterium
GCGAAATCCGCTCCCTTCCGGAAATAGCGAATACAGTGGAGCGCGTTGTAGCGGAGGTGACCATTCCAGAAGGGAGCAAAAACGGCGAAATCCGCTCCCTTCCGGAAATAGTGGATGCCATAGAGCGCGTTGTAGCGGAGGTGCCCATTCCAGAAGGGAGCATAAATCCCGAAATCCGCTCCCTTCCGGATGCTCATCCACCCTGAGAATCCCCGCGCCCCTCGCAGCCGCGACTCTTTCCGAACCTTCTCCCCACATTGGCCGCAGGCCGGGAAATAGATAACAGACGCGCCACACTCGGCGGTACTCCTGGTTCTGGCTTTCTGGAAATATTTACACTCGCAGATTTGCAGCTGTCCCGAGATTCTGCGTATATTCGCGTTTCAGGAAATCCGCAGAATGGAAATTACTTAGTCCGTGCGCTGTGCAGAGGGGACTGGCGGGCGAAATCCCCGCCCGCTTCTTCGCCGGGAACGCCTTCTCCGACTATCCAACTCCGCTTCTGCCGTTCCTTTACGCTGAAGAAAAATTATGACGGCCGTAAACGTCCAATACTGCCTTTCCCCTTGTGGTGAACTCGTGCTTGCCTCCGTCGGAGACGAGCTTTGCCTTTGCGACTGGAGCGCACAGCCCTGCGCGGAGCGGAACAGAAGAAGGCTTGTCAGACTCCTGGATGCGGAATTCCGGGAAGAATCCTCCACTGTTCTGGAAAGGGCAAAGGCGGAGCTTGATGAATATTTCGCCGGTGCCCGGACCTCCTTCGACATTCCCCTGCATCCTGTGGGGACTCCGTTCCAGATGTCGGTCTGGAAAGCGCTGCAGGAAATCCCATACGGTGAGACGAGAACCTACCTGGAAATCGCCCGGGAAGTTGGCAATGTCCGCGGCGTCCGCGCCGTGGCGCAGGCAATCGGCGCGAACGGCATCAGCATATTCATACCCTGCCACCGGGTCATCGGCTCGGACAATTCTCTCACCGGCTTCGCCGGCGGCCTTGCCGCCAAGACGAGGCTCCTCGCCACCGAGAACAAGGAGAAATATTAAGGGAAATATTTGGAAGTCCGGGAAATTGCCGTATCTTTGCAGTGTATTAATAAACTATTACACTGAAATAATGATAGAGATTAAAGATCTGGCATTCAGCTATGGGCCCGCCCAGGTGCTGAACAATATTACCCTCAAACTCGAGGAGGGCCGCATCTACGGTCTTCTGGGCGAGAACGGAGTCGGCAAGACCACTCTTCTCACCCTTCTCTGCGGTCTCAAAAAGCCTCAGTCCGGGGGCATCATCGTGGATGGTGTCGATCCGAGCCGCAGATTGCCTTCGACCCTGGAAAATTTGTATTTCCTCCCGGACGAAGCGATGCCGTATAACGACAGCGCGGAATCTTTTGCAAAATATACCGGAAAATTCTGGCCGAAATTCGATATGGACAAGTTCCGCGCGATAATGGCAGAATTCGAGAATGATATGACGAAGAAGATGAACACAATGTCCACAGGCCAGCTGAAGAAGACCTATATCGCCTTCGCCCTCGCCTGCAATGTGAAGTATCTTTTTTTCGACGAGCCTACGAACGGTCTGGACATCCCTTCGAAAGCCGAATTCCGCAGCGCCCTCACCAAGTACACCGCAGAGGATTCAGTCATAGTGATTTCCACCCATCAGGTAAGGGACCTTGAGAATATTATCGATCCTATCATCATTCTGGACAAACAGGATGTCCTGCTGAACGCAAGCATAGAGGAGATTTCCGAAAAACTCTTCTTCGACTACGGGACCACCCTGCATCCTGAAGCCCTTTACAGTGAGCAGCTTCCGGGCGGATTCATTCAGGTCCTCCCGGGCAACGGACAGGAAAGCCGCGTGAACATCGAGGCTCTCTTTAACGCCGTACACCAT
Organism: bacterium; assembly: GCA_963615405.1. Classification (GTDB taxonomy): domain Bacteria; phylum Bacteroidota; class Bacteroidia; order Bacteroidales; family UBA932; genus Cryptobacteroides. The sequence continues at coordinate 1,904 of CAVEHG010000271.1, forward strand.
CATAAGTCTTACATTAAGGAATTATTCAGCAAGTAGTTATGAAAGATATATTCGATTCCAAAAGATTCGGCAAGTTCTTCGCTTACGAACTGAACACAGCCAGGCAGAACTGCGGTCTCTCGCTTCTGGTCACCTGCGCTATGCCGATCATCTACATACTTCTAGAACTGCTCTTCAAGGCAGACATAGATGTGAACGGCAATACCACAGGCTTCAGATGGTTCCTTGCCATAGTGGCTATGACCATTGCCGTAATATCCTTCCCTGTAAAGCTTTACGGAAACATCACCGAGCGCAGGGCCGGTTCCTGGTGGGCCCTCATCCCGGTTTCAAGATTCGAAAAGTTCCTTTCCATCGTCCTGATGACCTGCGTGGTGCTTCCGGTATGCTTCTTCGGACTCTATGCGGCTGTGGATGCCCTGGTTTGCCTTATCCCCGGCTACGGAGAGCCTCTGATTACCGGTTTTTCCGGATTAAAGTCGGCAGGCCTCGGTTTTTATGAGAGTTATTCCGACGCCGGGCTGTACCTTGATCTTTGGCTCAACTGGTGCGCAAACATCCTTCTCTTCACCCTGGGGGCCATCTTCTTCCGCAAGGGAAAGGCATCCAAGACCATACTTGTCATAATTGTCCTCGGAATCCTTATTTCTTCTCTGGCTGTCTGGTTACTGAACGGAGTGAGTTTCGA
>CAVEHG010000272.1:0-2589 GCA_963615405.1 bacterium
GTCCGTCGTAGTGGACGATCTGATAGTTGGCATCTGCAATCTCTTCCTGATTCACAAGGTCCTCAAGTACGTGACGATTTTCTATCTCGCTGAGACCGAGGATGGTATGATAAGCATTGTTCTCCTCAGCCATAGCCTTTATGACGGTGGCAATGTTGTGAAGTTTGCGCTCGTATCTCTTTTCAGTCCAGCCGTTCGTGCCGTCAGGGAGATACTCGTAATCATTCTTCCCGTCGTCGTGATAGGTGTCAAACAGGTTTTCGACATTGTAAAAGCCTATGACGTAGCCCCTCGCGGCTTTAGGTTTTGCGCAGGCCGTGACTGAAAGCACTACTGTCAGTACAAATGCTATATAAGCAACTCTTTTCAAATGCATATTGCTGTGTTTCTAATCATAAATTTCAATGAGGGGCGCTACCACCACCAGGCGACGCCGGCAGGGTCCTCCGCCTCGATTTTTGCCGCGACATCTTCGCCCACCACAGAAGGGAGGTTCACGAAGAAGTCCATCCCAAGTTTTTCTTCCAGTGCATCGACCGACATGGAATAGCTCTTGTCTGCATTCTTGGTACTGTACTCCTTGTGCTCCATCCATATGGCGCAGGCGCAATAGCCGGAGTACCCTATGGTGGAATTCTTCATATACCTCAACACGACTTTGTAATAAGCGGTAGGGACGGTGACCTTCTTTCCGACATTGTCAAGCGCGTACTTTACGGTCTCGCCTTCCTTGTAATCTATTACACAGCCTGTTACAACATACAGGGTATCAGATTTGTTGGCCCAGGAACGGACCTGGCTCTCCAGGTTCGCCCAAATGGTCGCATTGAACTTGTCGTTAATCTGCGGAGTCATATTCGTGCCGTAGAAGGTCTGAACATTCCCTGAGGAAGACAGTCTGTCAGCCGAAGGAATCTGGTGTCCCCTGGCGAGCCAACCGGCATTGCCCTCGCTGAACCCCCTGTAGAGCACAGGCTGATCCGCCTCCGAAAGAAGAGGATCCAGACCCCAGGAATTGGAACGGCCTCCGGAGCCTATATTCCATTTGCAGAGCGGATAAGCCACCCAAGGTGCCACGAGATTTTCATAATCCCAGATGAAGGAGTAGTTTCTCGTTTTGACGGAACCGATTTCCATAGAATGGGTGAACGCATCCGTGCCGGGAGGGATCGCCGGAAGTTCCAGCCACTTGGTGGCATCTGAAAGATTTCCACCGCGCTCCGGATCCGGGTCTGGGTCTGGGTCTGGATCGGTGTCGGGATCCGGCTGCGGGTCAGGATTTTCTTTCTCCGCCCCGGACTGTGTCAGCAAAGCTTCTGCCTTCCCGCCTTCGGAAACAACTCTCAGAACGACCTTGCGGCTCTCCTGGGAAGTGTTTTCAGACACTTTGAGCACGACATCCTTACTGCTGTCACCGGAAGAGGGAGTGAACGAAAGCCAGCCCGGATTCAGATTGCCGTCAGCATCTTCCGCAGACAGCTGCCAGGCCGATGAGGCTGTCACGGACACGAACTGGGAGCCGCCGGCCGCAGCCACTGTGGCCGCCTTGATTTCAATCGTGGGCGGTGTCGTATCCTTTTCTATTTTCTCTTCACAGGAGGCCAGACAGAAGGCCATCAGGAAGAAGACGGACATAACGCGTCTTGCCGCTTCGCAGCGGCGGCGCTTCTGCCCGGATGATTTCATTCTTTTAAGTTCCATTCGCACTTTGCGTTCCTTGCTATGCTGAATTGTGAGGGAAAACAGGCCGCCCGGCTGTCGGGCGGCACTGTTTCAGAAATTATTTCTCAGCGTTTATACCGAAAACAATCACTCTGTAATCTTTGTCCTTAATGGACTTTATCGAGATGGTTGTCTCCGCGGACAACGCCTGGCCGCCATTGATCGATGTCAGATCAAGTGTGTACCTGTCGGCATCGGTTACACCGTCGATGGTGTACGGAGAGGTACTTGTGCAACCGTCATTGGCATTAGGGCTGAAAGTGTCACCTATCTGGGCGTCATTGTACTCAAACGACAGTTTCGCCGTTTTGTTCTTCCATGAGAGAGCGTAGAATGTAAGCGTTTTCGTTCCTGCAGGGATGGAGAGAGTAGCATAACCCGCCTTCTTGCCGGTTCCCAGCTTCAATACGGAAACGGCTTCTCCGCCATTGATTTTGGCCTTGTCCGAATAAGATGCATTGTCCGAGCTTGTATTGTCCCAGGTAACACTGCTGCTGAAGTCCCCGGCAGAAGCCGAACTCTTGCCCTTGTGTGTAAGCACGACAGTATAAGACTTCGTGGCGACATCAGCAGTCGTGGAAACAGTAAGATTGACTTTCACGTCATTCTCTGTCTCGTTCGCGGCGAACTTGACAGTCACGGTGCCGTCATTCTCGCCCGACGCAGGCTCCACTGTATAAGCCTCATTGTCGGACGTAACCGTCCAATCCACGTTCGATTTGATTTCGAATGTCGCGGATGTTTCATCAGCCTTGGCCGTGAGGTCCTCGGTGCTGACATTGAGATATGAAGAAGCTGAAGGCTTCAGGTCAGTAACCATAGTGTTCACATATTGGTTACTTGAACCGCTGATACCTACGAAGAATC
>CAVEHG010000273.1:0-936 GCA_963615405.1 bacterium
GTTGAGCATATCCAGTTCCTTTCTGACAGACATCGCCTTATATCCGTTTGTCAAACCTCATTACAAACGGCAAAAGTAGTCATTTTTTCGGAACACGCTCACTTAAGTTTGAGCAAAACAAGGTCGTCGCCCAGCCTGATCATGGTGCTGCCTTTCGGTATCAGATTCTCGTTGCCCCTCCTTATCATGACCACGAACCTGTCGCCCGGAAGCTCGCGCAGCAGCTTGCCGTCCAGCCTGCTCTTAATGCCCACATGCATCTCCTCAAGGAAGGTGGCCGAGTCCTCAAACTCCTTGGTGAGGATGATAATCTCGTCGCCCGGGAGAATCACGGTGTCGCCGGAAGGGCGGATATTCTCGTCGCCGCGGATCACCAGCGCTATCAGGAAATCCTTGGGCAGCTTCAGATCCTGGATGGTCCTGCCGGCCCAGCCTCTTGCTCCTCAGAATTGAAAACACCGAAGCCGCGTCGGTGGAGCTGATGACCGAGCCGAAGAGAAGGCTTTCCAGCCAGTCCCAGCCCAGGACCATCCTGCAGAACACCCCCGTGAGCCCGGCCGTGGCTATGACGCCCAGCGATGCGAGAAGATATGTTGTTCAGGAAAATACCCGTCAGGATTACGACGACTATGAGAATCAGAAAAAACGAAGTCATGGGCGTTGTGTTATATCTTTACGAATATACGAAAAACAGCTCCTTTTCCCAAGCGGAGCGGCTTCAGCGGCCTCCAATGCCCACAGGCTGTATTCAAATGTTTTTGGCTTATCGTTTTACAGGGAGAACCTCAGTCCTATCTGGAAATCGAGGTCGGTCGGATTCTCGGTATATGACGACCTGACGCGGGTGCCGTTGCCGAAATGGTGCATCACACCGGGCTCAAAATAGACGGAAACCCTGCCCGCGAACCGGTACTGCGCGCCCAGGGAGACCCCGGC
>CAVEHG010000273.1:946-2571 GCA_963615405.1 bacterium
CTGAAATAGGTCCTGCCATCCGAGACATTGCGGGTCTCGCAGGATGCCGAATACCCGATGAGAGCATCCCTAGTCACGGACCTGCCGCCGACAAGCCACTCGGCCATCCCGTTTCCGGAGACATAGAGGGAAAAACGGCCGCTTCCGGCTAGCCTGTATGACAAGTTCAGGGGAATGCCTATGAAATGGAGCCTCTGCCTGACGCGGGACACGGACGACGGGCTTTCGCTCTCGAAGGTGGAACTAAGATAGCTGAACACCGCCCCGCTTCCCACGCTCAGCCTCCCGGAAAGAGGATATCTGACCGAAAGTCCGAACCTGAGCGGACTGTCATGATGTTCGTCGGGCTCCGGAACGTCGATGGTATAGCCCGGCATGGAATTCACCTCGGCGTTCGCCACAGCATCGGAATACGCTCCGAAAGGCTCCGCAGCCATCATGACGGCGTCCCCGCCTCCGCCCGAAACCCCGGACACTCCGGACGCTCCGGCAAACGAGGCCCCGACAGAAATCCTGCCGCGGGTCTTCTTCCGGATAGCCGGCTCGCGGAATGCGTCATAGTCATCGGCAATGTATCTGGAGCAGACTCCGGCAAGATAATCGGCATATTCGGCATAGAGACGGTCCACGAAACCGGGATCGCCTCTGTCATATGCCGAAATAATCGCCTTTTCCTTATCTGTGCCGAATATCACGGTTTCTGTCCGTACACATTTCGGGCCGGAGCGCGGTCCTGCTCTATTTTCTCGTGCAGTATTTAAAGGTGACGGTCTTGGTCCCGCTGAAGGAGTTATAGACGAGCTTCAGGTCCACAGTTTCCCCTTCCGTGTCGGGAAGCCTGTCCAGCCTGAAGGCCACCACTCCGTCGCCCAGCCTCTGTCCGGTGTCCCCGTCCGCGTCATGGTGCAGCACAACCTCATAGTCGCCTTCGCCCTTGACCAGAGTAATCGTATGGGTATTGGAGCCTCCGAACATCGCGCGGAAATTGAGGGTGAGATACCCGTCCTCGCACACTGTGAACCAGGCGTTCAGGACCTCGACGGGGTCGTTGCCATAGGCGGTGTCATCGTCCTGCGTGCCTTCGGACATGGACTTGGTCAGCACCTTCTCTATCCAGTTCACATAGACCAGATTGGAGATGCCATAGGGAGCGTCATACCTGGAGATGTCGGCCAGAGTGGCCACCCTGTAGTTCACCAGGGCCCTCACTTCTTCCCCATATGTCCCTGCCTGCATGTTGAGCGGATAGAGCACGGTCTTGTCATCCAGCTGCAGATTCACGTTGCCGTTGTTCTGTTTCACCGTCACTATCGCATTCGGAACCATGATGTCCGAGTCGGGCTCATCGGCATCCACACACGAAACGAAAGCGCCCGCAGAGACCGCCATGGCGGCCCCGAGGGCACAATTCATCAGAAATTTACTGCAAAAAAAATCTTTCATCACTCAGTCATTTTTATGCGTGACCGGAAGTTTTCCCGGTCTCCGACTTATAAATGACAGGCTCCGAAGAATCTTGCGCGGAAAACTACTTTTTCTTGAGATAATACTCCAGGCCGCTCTTCACATTGAATATCAGAGCCTCAGAGGAGAAAGTCGCACCGGCTTTGTTTTTGCAAAGAACC
>CAVEHG010000274.1:0-2562 GCA_963615405.1 bacterium
TAGAGCACGACACTCTTAATGTTGGGGTCTAGGGTTCGAGCCCCTAAGGGAGCACTAAAAAAGAGGATAACCAATCGGTTGTTCTCTTTTTTTGTGTAGTGATATATTAGTGGTTTATGAAATATTCAAGGGTATTCCGTCCCAAATTTTTCCATCTTTTCCAGAAGGGACGGTACAGCAGGGACAGATTCGTTTCTGACCTTATCGCGGGAATCATCGTGGGCATCATCGCCCTCCCGCTCGCAATCGCATTCGGTATCGCAAGCGGTGTAACTCCGCAGCAAGGCCTTATCACTGCGATAGTTGCAGGCTTTTTGGTTTCGGTTTTCGGAGGCTCGCGCTTTCTTATCGGCGGCCCTACGGGAGCGTTCATCGTCATCGTCGCGGGCATAGTTTCGCAGTACGGTATGGCGGGGCTTACGATTGCCACCATTATGGCCGGAGTCATTCTCGTCGTGATGGGTTTCTGTCGCCTCGGAACTGTTTTCCGCTTCATTCCCTATCCTATCGTCGTGGGTTTCACCAGCGGTATTGCCCTGACGATTTTTTCCACCCAGATGAAGGATTTCTTCGGGCTCACCGATGTCAGTGTGCCGGCGGGCTTTATTCCGGAATGGATATGCTACTTCCAGAATATCGGAAATATAAACTGGATCGAGACGGCTTTGAGCGCGGGCTGTCTTGGGGCGATTATCCTGTGGAACCGTTTCGGGCCGAAGAAAATTCCGGGATCGCTCATCGCGCTTCTGCTCGGTACAGCGGTTTCAGTCTGTCTGGATAAATTCTGCGGGATCGGGTTCGCTACCATCGGGAGCAAATTTCCGGAACTTGCGGGCGGCCTTCCTTTGCCGAAACCAACTATGCCTTCCCTTACTTTTGATGATGTCAAAAATCTCGTTTCTCCGGCATTCACCATCGCAATCCTTTGTGCGATAGAGTCTTTGCTTGCGGCTATGGTCGCGGACGGAGTGACGGGCAAGCAGCACGACTCCAACACCGAGCTCATCGGACAAGGCATCGCGAACATCATCACTCCGCTTTTCGGCGGCATCCCTGCAACCGGCGCGCTCGCCCGAACTATGGCAAGCATCAACAACGGCGCAAGGACTTCAGTCGCAGGAATTGTCCACGCTGTGGTTCTGCTTCTGATCTACCTCTTCCTGATGCCGTATGCGGTGTACATCCCGCTCGCCTGCCTCGCATCGATACTTGTGATGGTTGCCTACAATATGAGCGAGTGGCGTACATTCCGCTACCTTCTCAAGGGTGACGCTCCGGAAATTGCAGTGCTTCTCATAACTTTCTTTCTTACTGTGATTGTGGATCTTACGGTCGCAATCGAGGTCGGCGTGCTTCTTTCCATCGTTATGTTTGTGCGCCGTATGATGCAGTCTTCAAGCATCGAGGTTCTCGACCAGGCAAAACTGGCGGCTACCGAGGATGACGAGAAGACTTCTCTCGAAGACACGGAATATCTCGACATACGCAAAGGGGTGGAGGTCTATGAAATCAACGGCCCGTATTTCTTCGGTCTTGCGGCCCAGTCCGAGGAGTTTGAGCAGAGGAAGAACGCGGGGACTTGCGTGAGAATCATCAGGATGAGGAAGGTTCCGTTCATCGATTCGACGGGTGTGAAGAATCTGCGCAACATCTGCGATATGGCCCGCAAGAGGGGAGTGAAGGTTATTCTCTCCGGGGTACAGCCGCGCGTGATGCACACTCTTGAGAAATTCGGGGTGGACAGGGAACTCGGACGCGAGAATATCTATGACCACATCATTCCGGCGCTTGCGGCGGCTAATGCGATTGCGGAGGAGCGGGAGCGGAGGAGCAGGTGAGGGGGGCTGCGACATCCGCAACGAAGGGCTTGCTTCGCAAGGGGGCTGCGGAGTGTCTGCGACATCCGCCGCGATGAGGCTTGCTTCGCAAGGGCGTTGCGGAGTGTCTGCGACATCCGCCGCGATGAGGCTTGCTTCGCAAGGGCGTTGCGGAGTGTCTGCGACATCCGCCGCGATGAGGCTTGCTTCGCAAGGGCGTTGCGGAGTGTCTGCGACATCCGCCGCGATGAGGCTTGCTTCGCAAGGGCGTTGCGGAGTGTCTGCGACATCCGCCGCGATGAGGCTTGCTTCGCAAGGGCGTTGCGGAGTGTCTGCGACATGCCGCAACGAAGGGCTTGCTTCGCAAGGGGGATGCGGAGTGTCTGCGACATCCGCAACGAAGGGCTTGCTTCGCAAGGGAGATGCGTTGCGGAGTTCCTCCGCAACAGTTCTCCTTGCCTTGCCGGCAGGGCCCTTGCAACGGGGCGGGTAGGGGCAACCGGAGAGCCCGGCGTGCGGGCCTGGGGGCACCGCACGGGCGTTTTAAACAGAAAATCTTCCTTAGGAAAGCGAGCTTTCCACGGAAGATTTTCTGTTTAAAACGCGGCCTCGCTTCAGCGAGGCCGGGCTCTCCGGTTGCGCAGCAACCAGTTGCGGAGAGAAGGAGATTCGAACTCCTGATACCCTTTAGGGGTATACACGCTTTCCAGGCGTGCCTCTTAAGCCACTCGAGCATCTCTCCTTT
>CAVEHG010000275.1:0-2556 GCA_963615405.1 bacterium
CGAGGGGGAGAGGATGAAGATATATCACCGGATAGACTCAATCAGCTATGAGGCGTCTAAGATTGCGATCCCGAACGAATATGACAAACTTATGTCGCTGATCGGCGCAGACGGAACCAACGCCTTCACCTCCACCGACGAGACCGTATATGTCGAGAATATACCTTCAAACCAGATTGAAAACTGGGCGAAGATTCAGGCGGACAGGTTCCAGCACCCGGTGATCCGCGGATTCCACACCGAACTTGAGACGATTTACGAGGAGAAGAACATGTCCCTCACCAAGGACAACCGCAAGATGTATGAGTCAATCCTCGCGGCTCTGTTCCCGCATCATCCGTACGGAACGCAGACCGTCCTCGGAACGCAGGAGCATCTGAAGAACCCGTCAATCACCAATGTGAAGGCCTACCACAAGACATGGTATGTGCCGAACAATATGGCGATCTGCCTTTCAGGTGACTTCGACCCGGACGAGATGCTGGGCATAATCAAGAAATATTTCGGAGGGATGCAGCCGAATCCTGAACTTCCGAAACTCGAATTCGAGCCTGAAGCCCCGATTACAGAACCAGTCGTACGCGATGTCTATGGACTTGAGTCAGAGTATGTCTATCTCGGATGGAGGCTTCCTGCAGCTGCCGACAAGTCAAACGATGTAGCTGAAATAGCGTCTTCTATCCTCTACAACGGCAAGGCCGGAATGCTCGACCTGAACCTGAACCAGCAGCAGAAGGTGATGGTTTCTGTCGGTTTCAACCAAAGTATGCCGGACTACGGAATGTTCCTTCTCGTCGGTTATCCGAAGCAGGGACAGACGCTTGAAGAGGTTCGTGACCTGCTACTCGAACAGGTTGCGAAACTTCGTGAGGGCGATTTCGACGAAGAACTCATCACGGCTTCCGTAAACAATTTCAAGAAGGACTATATGGCCGGACTTGAAGACAATTCGCAGAGGGCGATGAGCTATGTAGATGCCTTCATCAACGGGGAGGACTGGGCGGACTGCGTCGGCAAGATTGACCGTTGCTCCGCTCTTGCGAAAGAGGATGTGGTTGCCTGGGCCAACAAATACCTCGGCGAGAACAGCTATGTTGTAATCAACAAGAGGCAGGGCGTGGACAACAGCGTGAAAAAGATATCCGCCCCGAAAATCACTCCTATCGTGACAAACCGCGACCTCCAGTCCGATTTCCTTACCGAAATTCAGGGCACCGAGGTCAAACCTGTCGAGCCTGTTTTCGTTGATTTCAGCAAAGAGATGTCAGAGTCCTCCGTTTCAGACGGAATAGAGCTTCTCTACAAAAAGAATGAGACCAACGGACTGTTCAATCTTGAATATGTTTTCGACATAAACCGTGAGCAGGATCCTGAACTCTCCTTCGCGCTGAACTATCTTTCCTACCTCGGTACGGCCACCAGGAGCCACGACGAGATTGCGAAGGAACTCTATGACCTCGCCGCCGATTACAGCTGCTATGTAAGCAACACCAGGACTTATGTCACGATGAACGGTCTCGGCGAATCTATGAAGGACGTGATGGCAATCGTGGAGGATGTGATCTACAACGCCCAGGGTGACGACACGATTCTCGAGAGCCTCAAGTATGACATGCTCAAGGAGCGTGCGGACGGCAAGCTCAACCAGCAGAACTGCTTCCGCGCTCTTCAGAAGTACGCCCTGCTCGGAGGCGAGTCCATCCGCAGGAGCACACTCTCTGACGAGAGGATTCTTTCCCTCACTTCAGATGAACTTCTCGGCAAGGTGCGCGGACTTTTCGACAAGAAACACGAAGTTGTCTATTACGGACCTGATTCGGAGAAGTCTCTCAAGGCGGCTCTTGCCCAGGTTCACGTCAAGGACAAAGCTCTAGAGGATACTGAAATCCAGTGGCCTGAGTATCAGGAAACTGCAGAAAATTCCGTGGTGATGGCACAGTATGACGCCAAGCAGCTCTATTACATCCAGTACTCCTGCGACAACCGTCACTACACACCTGCGTCAGAAGCCGGCATTGACCTCTACAACAATTACTTCGGCGGCGCGATGAACAGCATCGTGTTCCAGGAGATGAGGGAGGCCCGCGGACTTGCCTACTCGGCCTGGGCTTCGCTGATTTCTCCTTATTACAGGGACGGAAAGTACTACTATATGGCTTTCATCGCCACACAGAACGACAAGATGAAGCAGGCCATCGAAGCTTTCGACGACATCATCAACAATCTTCCGGAGTCTGAGGCTGCGTTCAAGATTGCGAAGGAGTCTCTCATCGCGACTCTCCGCACGTCCCGCACAATCGGAATGGGCGTGCTGAACAGCTACATCAACTGCCGTGACCTCGGCCTTTCCGAGCCGCTTGACAGGGAAATCTTCAATGCGCTCCAGGATATGACGTTCGAGGATGTGAAGGCCATACACGCCGAGTGGGTGAAGAACCGTCACTACACCTACGCGATCCTCGGTGACATCAAGGATCTTGATACGAAGTTCCTCCGCACGCTCGGTCCGGTTAAGACCGTTTCCCTTGAGGAAATCTTCGGATACTAAACAACGTC
>CAVEHG010000276.1:0-2541 GCA_963615405.1 bacterium
GTTGTTACTTTGCTCAAGATTTATCATATTTGTAACGGCTGTTACAGTAACGTCTGTTGCATTAGATGTTCTAAAATATGAAATTCTATGACAGAGAGGCCGAGACGGCCGCATTGAAAAGATATGAGGCGCTCTCCTTAGATAGCGCCCAGATGATTGTGATGACAGGAAGGCGCAGAATCGGCAAGACCACGCTCATAAAGCGCTCGTTCACGTCCATACCGTTACTCTATTTCTTCGTCGGAAAGAAGAGCGAGAATCTGCTCTGTCAGGAACTCGTAGAAATCGTGCGGGACGCTCTCGGCGAGGATCTTGGCGATTTTACTTCTTTCAGACGCCTTTTCGAGGCGATAATGAACATCTCGAAAAGAACGAATTTTACCCTGGTGCTGGATGAGTTTCAGAATCTGAAGATTGCCGGCGAGGCTATATTCTCAGACATTCAGAACGTATGGGACTCAAACAAGGGTGACAGCAGAATCAACCTTGTAATCTGCGGTTCCATCTATTCAAAGATGAAAAAGATCTTCGATGACAAGGATGAGCCTCTGTATGGACGGGCCACTGCAAGGTTCAAGATCAGACCGTTCGGCACGTCTGTTCTTAAGGAGATTCTCCGCGATCACAACCCGGATTACACGCCGGATGACCTTCTTGCCCTGTATATGGTGACCGGGGGCGTGGCGAAATATGTCGAACTTCTTATGGAGCAGAAAGCTTTCACCAAGGAGACGATTATCACCGCGGCGATATGACAAGCTATGTCGGCTTTGAGACGGGGGGCTATCTGGACAAGCTCGAGAACGATTTCAATGTCATCGCCAGAGTCCGCCCATATCTCAGCGGCGAGCAGTCGAGGAATGTAAGATATTATATTTCAGATAATTTCTTGAATTTCTGGTTCCGCTTCATCTACAAGTACAGGAGTGCTGTTGAAATAGGAAATATGGAATATGTCAGGCAAAGGATAGAGTCTGATTACGAGACTTTTTCCGGTTTTATATTGGAAAAGTGGTTCCGGCAGTCCTATATGGAGACGGGAATGTACAACATCGTGACGAACTATTGGGAGAAGGGCTCGAAGAGAGAACCCGGAGAGAAGAATGAAATCGACCTGATGGCTGTCAATGAGGCGGACCGAAGGATAGTGATTGGCGAATGCAAGCGCAACGAGGCTAAGATCAACAGAAATTCATTAATGGGAAAGGCAGCGAAGATAGCCTCTCGTTACAAAGGCTGGACGATTGATTATGTTGGGCTGTCGCTGAATGATATGATTAAATAATTTAACTGACTATTGCTTCTGAAAGATTTTTGACATATCGCAGTATATGCCATCAGAAGAAGTCATTCAAAAAGAAGTTTTAATTGTTATGATTGCCGCTATTCTATCGATTATTGGCGTGATATGCGCCGTGTTTATTTGCGGAGCGCTTGTCTGGGGCGCGATATGTCTGCTGATCAATCTGGTCTACATCATTCGCGATTTCCTTGGCTTGTGATGCCGGCAAAACATCTCAGCCTTTTTCACTTAAAAAGGCTGAGATTGTCCCGCGAGGCGGAGAGTTCGCCGCGCTCGATGCGGTGGATTATGTCCACCGCGGCGTCGTTCATCGGCGTGGGGACTCCCGCCTTGCGGCCCTGGGCGCATACGGCTCCGTTGATGGAGTCCACTTCGGTTTTCTTACCCTTCTCTATGTCCTGAAGCATGCTGGCCTTGAGGCGGGCGTGCTTGCGGATTGCAAGGGGGATGATGGCGAAAGAAACGGCTTTCTTTACCGCGCCGTGCCAGTCAAGCAGCTTTACGATGTCTTTGCCCTGCACGGGTTCGATTTTGATTCCGGATGCGTTGCACACATCGATGCATTCCTTGATTATGGCCTGGACTATGCGGCGTGAGGGCTTGGGTCCCGCAGCTTCGCCGAAAGTGCATCCCAGCACCGCACTCATCCCAGAGAAGGAGGCGTTGATGAGAAGTTTGCTCCATCTGGTACCGATGAAGTTCTCGTCAATGTCCACCGGCCCCATTTTCTCCAGCAGGGCCTTGACTTCGCCGAAATGGTTGCCTTTGAGGGGAGTGCCGTCCTGGGCGCGGAATGCGCTGCCGAGCGAGAAGGTGAGGCTGTCGGGAGCGCTTGTGAGCTCGCATACGCCCGGGCCCTGCATTGTCGCGCCCCAGGCCACCGTGCATCCGAGCGTCCTCTCTTCCCCTACGATTTCTGCGATTCCGGGCTCGGGCAGTCCGTTCTGCAGAGTGACGATGACTCCGTCGGGGGCCAGATAATCGCGAAGGAACGTGACCGTGGCGGGGTTGTTCTGCTGCTTGGTCATCAGGAATATTATGTCGTACACCCCGCTCATCTCCTCCGGAGTGAGGGCGGCTACCTTTTGCGAAAAGTCCAGCGTGCCGGTAATGTGCGCCCCGTTTTTGCGCAGGGCCTCAATGTGTTTGGCGTTATGGTTGATGAGGTCTATTTCGCCTCCGTTTTTGGTTATGAACGCGCCGAGTATCGTTCCGAGGGACCCTGCGCCGTATATTGC
>CAVEHG010000277.1:0-1589 GCA_963615405.1 bacterium
AAATTACACGGTATTTCAAAGGGGATTTCGGTAGCAAAAACATCGCGGTAATCGGAAAAATTATACGGTATTTCAAGGGGGGCTCAAGTAGCAAAAACATCGCGGTAATCGGAAAAATTATACGGTATTTTTTACAAAAAAAACGGACGGGTTGACCACCCGTCCGTTCGTCATTTTTCCCGTAGGAAATGGTTGTCATTTCGCCGCCCGCATCACTTTTGTGACTTGAGTTCCGCTTCGACTTTCTCCAGGAATCGCTCCACCTTTTCCGCGCGGATACCTTCCGTCTCCGCGCTGTCCTGTGGAAGGATGCCGGTGTCGCCCTTTCCGAAAAACTCGCTGCGGGTTATTCTCCACAGCTTAGGCAGCACGTCCATAGCGTCAGGCATAGCTTCGGCGCTGCGGATAATCTCCGTATGCGACCGGATTTCGTCGTTCGTCATCTTCACTTCATTCCTGAGGAACGGCATCATCTTGTACTTTGTGAGCATCCGCCTGAGAACCACTATGAAATACTTTACCCTTGACAGCCGGACCTCCTCGGCATCCTCGCCTTCCCGCTGCGGGAGCCTTTCGCAGGTTGCCTCCCACTTCTTCCTCAGGATACCCATGGCGTCAGGAATATCCTCGACGCCGCTGATAATGTACAGGTGCGGCTTCATCTCATCCCTTGTCATCTTCACCTCGTCCTCAAGAAACGACATCATGGCTTTCCCGGGCCAGAGAGGATACTTGCTTGACACGGCGTTCATATCGGAAGACTGGATAACGTTACGGACGACGGTGAAAACGATTGCCGGATTCTTATCCAGACGGCTGCGCTTCCGGACCGCATAGGAGAGCGTCAGGCGCGTCTTGCTTCCTATGGCCGCTATCGCAGGCTTGAGCACATGCTTCTCGAAGTCGGAAATGACCGGATACTTGTCGTCATCGAGCAGGAACCACGCTCTGAGTTCCGAGAATTTAACGGAGATATTCACCGCCTTGCGGCTCGACGCGAACCGCTCATAGATGCGCTTCGCGTAAATGGAATCGAGCGCCACGACGTCGTCTTCGTAGACAACGCAGTATCCCCTGTTCTCGACGAACATAGCCTCGACCATCACCTTCAGCATATCGAAGTGAACATACGCCCTGCGGCCGGACACCCTGTCCTTCTCCTTCACCGCATTCGGGGACTTGAACCTCAGATTGGAGACCACGCCGGTATGCGCCTCGTAAATCTCGTCCTTCTTGTCTATGACGATGTTGAACGGCTTGTCCGACAGCTCCTTCAGGGCTGCCTTTACGTACTGGTAGACCTGTCCGCTGTCGTTCAAGCCATCCCTGATGAAAAAAGACATGGGGACGACAAAGCGCAGCAGGTCGTCATCCGAGTCGTCCTCGTGCACCTGCTTGACGGATATGTTCCCCCACTGTGACTTGTAGACCGCCCGCGACACCTCGCTGCCCGTCTGCAGCATCTCGTAGATAGCGCACCCGTCGACACGCGCGCGCAAAAGACCGAGAAGAAATACCTTGAAATTTTCCGCAAGCGGAGAGAAGTCGTAGCGCGCCTCCGTGAAGTCAAGGCCTATCCGGATGAGGCG
>CAVEHG010000277.1:1635-2496 GCA_963615405.1 bacterium
TCTCCGACCTTGTCGGGATGGCGTTCTTTTTAATAGTTGTAGCCATAATTTCTATGCCTGGTTAGTTTTCTGATTATTTTTCTGTTTCTTCGCTCGGTTGAAAATGAAATTCAGCATTGTCGAATCCCCTATCCTTTGAGTGGAATACGATATGTCCAGACCTGTCTCCGCTTCATTGATAAGCCTTACCGACTTATCGACAATCCTCTTCCGGAAACACGCCGGACGGGAATACCTGTCCGAAAGCCCCAGACACGTCTTGACCGTGTCAAGCGGAACGGAGAGCGTCTTGTCGTTTGTGCAGAATATCTGATACAGCCGCTTCGCCGCGAAGGTTTTCAGCGAATACGCCTCATCCTCGCCGAAGAAGCAGAAGCCGTTGCTGAAATCCAGCATCTCCGTGATGACGTCAATCGGGACGGTGAAATGGGCGGACGTGTACATCCTCTCGATGTCTCCGCGACGCTTGGGTTCGATGACAAGGTCGGTGATAATCCCGTTTCGGGCCGGACGGCCTTCGGCCGCAAACCCGAAGGATGACAGGACGGAGAGAGCCTCGCATACCTTCCTGTAATGCTCACCGCTCCTCGCGCGGTCGCGCAGGAGGCAGACCAGCGGGGCCTTGAACCGCACGCCCGACGGCGGAGCGTTTCCCTTTCTCTTCTCCCTGACCGGCGCCATCTCGATGTATCCCCAGTCCGTAGGGATTTCCTGAGGCTGCCAGAGCAGGGAGAAGTCGATATTGTATTCGGAACATTCCTTGGATTTTCCGCGACCGATATGGAAATCATCCACCAGGAACTGAAAGCAGCTCAGGATACATATCTTGCAGTCTTCCGCAAGAACGGGGCAGTCATAGCT
>CAVEHG010000278.1:0-2483 GCA_963615405.1 bacterium
GTGTACACGTCCTCCGGCGGTATGGTGCGATCCTCTGCCATGGCGTGGATGTATTTCCTGCTGGTCATGCTGATTCTGGCGATTCTGGGCGGTATCTTCTCTGCCTTCGTATTCTACCAGAAGCGTGACGCCTAAGGAAAGGAGGAAGCACCGTTATGGATAACATTCAGTCTACCCCCAAGGTAATGAAGGAATCCAAGAATAAGATTAAGGTTGAATTCGACCGCACGCCCCTGAAGGAGCGTATGAAGGCGAAGTTCCTGAATCTGTACTTCTTCCAGCAGGTTGCGTGGTACATCTTCCGGTTGGTTCTGCTGGTCGGTATTTCCTACATCGTGCTGTTCCCCTTCTTTACCAAGATTGCCGGTTCCTTCATGTCCCCGGAGGATTTCGTGGACGTGACCGTGCGCCTGATTCCCAAGCACTTCACGCTGGACATCTACAAGGCTGTCCTGACCGAGCTGAAGTACGCTGAGGCATTCCGCAACACCATGATTATCTCGCTGCTGTGCGGAATTCTGCAGACCTTTGTCTGCTGCCTCATCGCCTACGGACTTGCCAAGTTCCGTTTCCGCGGAAACAAGCTGATTATGCTGCTGGTCATCCTGACCATGATTGTGCCTCACCAGACCCTGCAGCTCTCCATGTTCATGCAGTTCCGGTACTTTGACATCTGGGGCATCCTGTCGCTGTTGAGCGGGCACGCATCGACCGGTATTTCGGCGCTTGACGCCGCGCTGGCAAACGTGCACATCCTGCCGATGCAGGATGCGGGCATTACGCTGACCAACACCTACTGGCCGCTTCTGATTCTGTCCATGACCGGACTGGCGTTCAAGAACGGACTGTACATCTTCATGCTCCGTCAGTTCTTCAACGGTGTGCCGGACGCACTGGAGGAGTCGGCGTACATCGACGGTTCCGGTACTTTCCGGACGTTCATCACCATCATCCTGCCGCTGTCCATCCCCATGATGGTTACGGTGTTCCTGTTTGCCTTCTGCTGGCAGTGGACGGATGACTTCTACACGGAGATGTTCTTCACCTCCAGTAAGATCGTGCTGATGCCCGACATCGTGGACATCCCGTCCTCGCTGAAGACCGACTACGCCGGACAGAATATGTACTACGCCGCTATCCGTAATACCTGCGGCTTGTGCATTATCCTGCCTTTGGTCATCCTCTATGCCTTCTGCCAGAACTTCCTTGTGCAGGGCATCGAGCGCTCCGGTCTGACCGCCGAGTAATCATCCCCGGAACCGCCCCTCGTGGGCGGTTCCTTCTTTTTTTGCGAGGCGCGTGCGGGGATACGGAGATACGGGGAGATACGGGGAGATGCGCCGGGGGACTCTTGAAAGAGTCCCCCGAACCCCTCAGAACTTTCCTGAACGAATTATTATTGCCGTAACCCGGCGTTCGCGCCCGGTTCCACGGACAAGCCCCCTATCGAACACTACCTTCCCACCCACATCCCACGCCGCTGGGGCAAGCCCCCCCACCGGACGCCGCTTCCCTGCCCACCTCCAGTGCCGCTTCCCACCCAACCCCGGGGATGCAAGGGGCGAAGCCCCTTGCATAAGAAAACTATGATTCTCCCCCTTCCCGCCGGGAAGGGGGCTGGGGGGATGGGGGCAGCAAAGTAAGCTAAAGGCAGGGTAGACCGGCAACCACCCGGTCAAGCCCCCCTATCGAACACTACCTCCCCGCCCACTTCCAGCGCCGCGCAGGCACAGCCGCAGGGGTGCCGGGGGCGGCAGACCCCGGCAAAATAAACCTGAAGCCCCCTTCCCCTTCGGGGAAGGGAGTCGGGGGTCTATCCTTCCCCGAAGGGGAAGGGGGGCAAACGGGTTCATACGGACGCAGGTCGAGCCGGAGACGCAGGGAGCAGGGGTAACGGAAACCTTCCGGAGCAGAGAGCAGCCTTCCCCCACCCCGAAAGCCCTTCATCCACAAGGGAAACTCCGGAATCCGGAGCGCAGCCTCCGCTGTTTTCTGCAAAAAAGTCCCGTTAAACCGGCAAAAACTTTGCCGGACCCCCTTGACAAAGCAGGGGAAGTGTGGTATAATCCAAAAGCTCTACGAGAGGGAACAGCAAGCCCGCCGATGAGGCGAGCAATAAAACTTTTTCAAAAAAGTTTTGCAAAACCTCTTGACAAGTGGAAGCGAACGTGATATAATAGATAAGCTGTCCACGAGAGAGCCGCGGTGAGCCGGGTAGCGGAAACGCAAGAACCCAAGGCGAGCCACGATTGATCATTGACAATTGAACAACAGGAGATTTAAGTACAAGCAAGAAAGAAGCAAGTGCGAAAATCTCGTCATTCTTTGAAAACACATCCCGGAAACGGGGTGCATACTCAAAAAGTAAAAAGAGCCACAAGCTCGACACATTTGATGTTAACCGGAGACGGTTGATATACAATTTGCTCGAGAGTTTGATCCTGGCTCAGGATGAACGCTGGCGGCGTGCATAACACATTCAA
>CAVEHG010000279.1:0-2478 GCA_963615405.1 bacterium
GCACAAGCTCGCGTCAACACCGATCACGTTCAGCTGCTTCGAGACAGACGACTTCTCCGACGTGCAGACCGGGAAAGAAGAACAGGACTCATCCTGCGTATCTTCCGGCTGGAAAACACTTATAGAAACGCTCGAGTCTCTGCGCCTCAAATTCAACGCCACAAAAGAAAAAAAATACTGGAAAGAGCTTATCAGGCTTCTTCCTGAATCATGGCTTCAAAAGCGCACAGTCACAATGAACTACGAGAATCTTCTTGGAATGTGCTCGAACGGACAGCGACGGCACCACAAGCTGAACGAATGGTCCGGAGAGGACAGGCAGGATCTTGAGAACTTCATAGGCTGGGCGAAAAAACTGCCCTATGCAAAGGAGCTTCTTTTTCAAAAGACCAGGGCAGAAGAGCTCGCCGAGGAGAACGCAAGGCTAAGAAAGCTTCTTGAGGAAAACGGAAAGGAATGATGAAACGCTTCCAGCCGGCATAGAAAATCGCCCGCTGGATTATTTTCCCATTCCTTCAATCACAAGTTTTTCTCCTCATAGGAAGAAAGCTTATATCCAAGGCTAAAGACAGCTCTTTCCACAGCCTCCCTCATGCCTTCCTTTTTCAAAAGAAGAACCGCGCTTCCTTTTCTTGCGCTGACCTTTCTCGCCCAAACTCCGTCAAGAGCGTTCAGCGCGCTTTGTATCCTAGATGCGCACGCGCCGCATTTCATTCCGCCGATTCCGCATTCCGCAAGGAAATGATAGTTTCTCCTGTCCCTGTCCGAAGGCCCACCCGCGGCTTTTTTCTCCCGTCCGCCGCCGCAGCAGCTTTCTCCCCTCGACCTCCGCAAAAAAGAGCGGATCCCGCCCAGGGCAAAAAGCGCGATCGCCGCAATCAGAACGATGTTTATCATTTCTTCTCTTCCTTTTTTCCGCGGCACTTTCCGCCGCACATCCCGTTTTTGAAAGACGAGCACGAGTAGCAGCCCGCAGAGGACGCTTCCCCGCTCCTGACCTTTCTCCACTGCCTGAACAGCGAGCGAAGAATCACAAAAGCCCACAGGGCAATCAGAAGAACGCACACGGCTGTCACTATAATTCCGGTCATATAAGACTTCCTCCGTTTTTTCTGTCTTCAGGGCAGCTCAGCCAGCTCTTAAAAAACGGCCGGCCGCCTCTAAAAATTCAAAAACATAAGCGATAAAAAAAGCACGGCAAATTTCTCGCCGTGCTCGTTTTTTCACTCAGAAAATAATTCTACGCCCTTTTCAAGGCATCCTCTTTCGCATAAGGATTCTTTCTGAAAAGACCGAAAAGAATCGCGATAAGGAAGATGAACGCAAGAACAAGCGCCGCTACCGAGTATCCGTTTCCGAAACTCTGGCCTGAGACAAGAGAGCCTATCTGGAAGACAATCATAGTCACGACATACGCGAACACATTCTGGAATCCGAGAGCGAACCAGAACCACTTCCTGTTTCTAAGCTCGTTCGCCATTGTCGAGATCGCGGCAAGGCAAGGAGAATCAAGAAGATTAAAAAGAAGGAAGCAGAATGCGGCAAGTCCTGTCGGGAACCATTTCGCAATCGCGCTGGCCGCGCTAAACGCGTTTCCTTCCTCCTCTTCGACTGCTTCAGCCGCGCCTTCACCGTCAGCTTCGGCAGGAAGAACATCGGCAACGCTTCCGGCTCCGGCAAGAGCCTCGGTGTCCTCGTCACTCGCTCCGGCAAGAACGCCCATCGTGGTTACGATTCCCTCCTTTGCAGAGAATCCTGAAATCACAGAAGCCGCTGTCTGCCAGCCTCCCTCCTCGTTTCCGAATCCGAGAGGAATAAAGATATAGCGAAGGCCGCCGCCGATTTTAGCCATCACAGAATAGTCAGGATCGCAAAGGCCGAAAGAAGTTCCCTCAGTCTCGACCTCCTCGACAGTTCCGTCAGCCTGGACAACTTCCTCAGTATTAGGCTGCCAGCCGTAGCTGGACAAGAACCACATCACAAGGCAAGCGAGGAACAAGATTGTTCCGGCCTTCTTTATGAAAGACCAGAGACGCTCCCATGTGTGAAGAAGAACAGTTTTCAGCTGCGGAATATGGTATTGCGGAAGCTCCATGATGAAGGGAGCCGCAGGCCCGTGGAAATATTTTGTCTTCTTGAGGATAATCGCGGCAAGAAGAACAGCGCAGATTCCGATCATGTACATGAGAGGTCCGACCCAGGACGCGTTCGAGCTTAAGAATTTTGAGCCGAGAATCGCGGCGATCATGGCGATTACAGGAAGCTTCGCTCCGCACGGAATCCATGTTGTGGTCATGATTGTCATGCGGCGGTCATTCTCGTTCTCGATTGTGCGGCTAGCCATGATTCCTGGGATTCCGCAGCCTGAGCTGATAAGAAGAGGAATGAAAGACTTTCCTGAAAGCCCGAAATGGCGGAACACGCGGTCCATGACGAACGCGATTCTGACCATGTATCCGACATCCTCAAGAATAGAAA
>CAVEHG010000280.1:0-2466 GCA_963615405.1 bacterium
TCTGTCTGGAGTACTTTGTCTGCCTGTTTCTTGCGGAAGGCTTCCAGGGCATCGCGCAGGCCCGCATCCTGGAGCGCAAGTATCGAGACCGCATAGAGGGCTGCATTTTTAGCCCCGTTTATGGCCATCGTCGCCACCGGTACTCCGGACGGCATCTGAACTATGGAAAGCAGAGAATCCAGTCCATTGAGGGAGGCGCTCTTGATAGGGACTCCTATCACAGGGAGGGAGGTCATCGCCGCCGCCATTCCTGGCAGATGCGCAGCCCCGCCGGCTCCCGCAATCACAATGTCCACTCCCCTTTCGCGGGCCGAGGCCATATATTCACAGAAAAATTGAGGTGTACGGTGGGCGCTTATGACCTTCTTTTCGTAAGGTACGCCGAACTCGTCGAGAGTCTCGCAAGCGGCTGACATTACATCCCAGTCGCTCTTGGAACCCATAATGATGCTGACTTTCATCGTTGACTGTTTCTAAGAAGCCACAAAGTTACAACATCGCATCGGGCTCTGCAAATCAAATTATCGACAATTTTGATGTTGATAACTGTTTAATCGTTCTGCACGGACATATTTCCAAAGGGCCTGATTATATTCCGGGCAGCCGCTAATTTTACAACAATAGCCGTGAATTTCAGTTTTTCTTGCTACATTTGTGAATTAAACAATTAACATTAGAACTATGCGTTTCTTTTATGCCTTCGTGGCTATTCTGTTGAACGTGACAGTCGCTTTCGCGCAAAGCAACCTCACGGGCACCGTTAAAGACGCGATGGGTCAGCCTCTTCCGGGAGTCACCGTAGCTGTTCTCGAAAACGGACAGCCGAAGAGCGGTGACATTACCGACGCCAAGGGAACCTACAGGATTTCCGTAGTGCGCGGCCAGACCGTCGAGTTTTATTATTTGGGCTACACCACTGTAAGCAGGGTTTACAACGGGGAGAGAACCCTCGACGTAGTACTCGAAGAAGACAATATCTTCCTCGATGATGCCGTCGTCGTGGGTTATGGACAGCAGAAAAAATCCTCCCTCACCAGTGCCGTATCGGCCATCAAGGGTGACGAACTGCTGAAAGCTCCGTCGACGAACGTGAGCCAGGTGCTTGCCGGCCGTCTTCCGGGCATTTCTTCAGTGCAGGAATCAGGTGAACCTGGTCTCGACCAGGCATCGCTGCGTATCCGCGGTTCCGTTTACGGCGTGAGCTATGTCGTGGACGGTTTCCCTGCAGACAACATCAATGACATCGACCCTGCCGACATCGAGAGCATTTCAGTGCTCAAGGACGGTGCTTCAGCGGCGGTTTACGGTCTCTCCGCCGCAGGCGGTGTGATCATCGTCACCACCAAGAAGGGCCAGAGGGGTGATGCGAAGATTACCTACAACGCATCCGTCGGTGCATCCATGAACGCGAATTTCCCGAAATTCATGGACGGAGCCCAGTTCGTTTCCTATTATAACATTGCGGAAATGATGGACCAGCTTGCCAACAAGGAAATCTCCAGCCCTGATGAATACACGCCTTACTTCTCCAAGGAAGTTCTGAACCTCATCCAGAACGGCGATCCTGACGGGAACTGGGACAATGTTAACTATGTGGACCTCGTCTTCGGAACAGGTTTCAACCAGAAGCACAACGTCACAGTGCAGGGCGGAAATGAAAAGAACCGCTACTTCGCATCTTTCGGCGTTCTCGACCAGAAGGGTAACATCGACAATTTCTACTACAAGCGCTATAATATCCGCTCCAACATCGAGAGTCAGATAACCAAGAATCTCAACTTCACTCTCGGACTCAGCGGCGTGTACTCGAACAGACACACTCCTGCCTATCTTTCAGGCGGTTCGGACTCTGATTCGGGATACGAAGTGGGCTGGTTCTCCATCGGCCGCCAGACAGTGCAGATGCACCCTTACCTTCCGGTAGAGAAGGACGGTCACTACACGGGTGCCGTGCAGAACAACCAGAGCTTCCTTGTGAGCCCTCTTGCAGCCATCTATGAGTCCGGATACAAGGAGACCCGCGGCGCATCGATGTCCGCAAACACCGCGCTCACCTACAATGTGCCTTTCGTCAAGGGACTCAGTCTCAAGGCTTCTGGCTCGTTCGACTACTCACAGAGCTATAACAAGAACCTCAGTACCCCATACTCCCTGATGCAGCTTTCGAAGAATTCATCAGGAAACTGGAACTGGTCCACCCGTTCCGACAACCCTCACATCAGCGACAACGTGAACAATCTCGGTGAGGGCGTCACCTTCTCTGAGCAGATGGTGGGACAGGCAAGTGCCACCTACACAAACAGTTTCGGAAAGCATAACATTGATGCTCTCCTGCTTGCCGAGGCCCGTCAGTACAAGGGCAACGGTCTCTCCGCCTATGTGAAGAGCCTTCCGTTCTCCGAACTCCCTGAACTCTCGAACGGTATCCCTACGAACAGTCCTGTAGGCGGATGGAGCAGCGCTTCT
>CAVEHG010000281.1:0-1798 GCA_963615405.1 bacterium
GATAATATCTTTATGCAACTCGAATCCTCAGATTGCAATCAACGAAGTGGCGGAAAAATGCGGAATTTCACGGCAGACCGCCTCAAAATACATCGCGGAGCTTAAAAGCGGCAACAGAATTTTCAAGTCTTATCCTAGAACCTATGACGACAGAATGTTCATAGACACTTTCGAGCATGACTACACCTGGCTCAACGGCTTTATGCGCAATGTGCGCCGCTATGCGAAAAGTCCGGCTGTAATCGATCCGCAGACAGGAAAAAGCTGGACCTACAGCGCGCTCAACAGCGAGGCGAACCGCTTTGCCTCGGCTCTGCAGAAAAGGGGGCTCGGCAAGAACGACGTCGTGATGTCGGCGCTCAGAAACTGCCCGGCCTTTGCGGTAAGCTATGTGGGCCCGAGAAAAATCGGCTCAATTCTTCTCGCGGCAAACGCGAGCCTTTCTTCAGGCGAGATGGCGCTTCTTATGGATCATAACCAGCCTAAGGCCGTCATTTATTCGGCGAACATAGCGGCGGCGATTGTCGGAGCGTCAAAGCTCACTAAATGCAGGGACGTGCTTTACATTCTCGCGGACAATATTGAAGGCAGGGAGCTTCCCGAGGGCCATATTCTTTATGAGGATTTTATAAAGAACGAAAGCGATGAGAATCCGCGCGTCGATTTCCGCCCTCATATTTATGACGAGGTTCTCCGGCTGTGCACAAGCGGAACAACAGCCCTTCCGAAATCTGTCCCGATCAGCGACATAAACGAGGTTCTGAGCGCGCACGATGTCATCATGCAGTATCCGCTCAACCGTTTTGACGTCACATTGAACATGACTCCCTGGTTTCACCGCGGAGGCTGCCATTGCGCCGGTCCCGGACCTGTCTTTTTTGTGGGCGGGGCCTGCGTCGTCATGCGCGACTTCAAGCCTTCCGTAACGCTTGACTGGGTCTCAAAATACAAGATCACATTCCTGATGGGAGCGCCGACAAATCTTGAGATGCTTTACCGCGCGCAGGAGCGCTCGCGCTCGGATCTTTCAAACCTTCACGGAATAGTCACGATGGGGGCTCCTCTTTCCCGCGCCGACTGCATAAAATTCTCGAACACTCTCACGCCGAACATCTACAACGGCTACGGCACAACGGAGACTTTCTGGAACGCTTTCCTGCGACCCTACGATCTGCCGGAGGGAGCCGGAAGCGTCGGGGGGAGCTGCATTGACGACGAGGTCCGCGTTGTCAATGTTTACGAGAACAGGAAGGCCGAGCCTGACGACGAGGTGCCTCACGACAAGATGACCGAGGGCGAGGTTATCATAAAGTCGCCCGCGAAGTCGTCATATTCGTACTTCAAGAACGAGGAGATGAACAAGGCGAGATACTACAAGGGCTGGTACTACACAGGAGACACCGGAACATGGGACGAGAGCTGCATCGTTACAATCCGCGGAAGAAAGGACGCCATGATGGTCGTCTCTGGCGAGAACATTTATCCTTCGCAGATCGAGGACGCGATCAGCCAGAACCCGAAAGTGCGCGACTGCATCGTGACCGCCGTTCCGGACAAAGTGCGCGGGCAGTCTGTTGCGGCCTACGTCATTGCGGAGGACAGCTCGCTTACAATCGACGAGCTTGCCTCGTTCTGCGCTCAGAGCCCGATGCTTTCAAAATACAAGCGCCCGAGATATTTCGCTCTCGTGAATGAAATTCCGCGCACGGCGACCGGCAAAAAGCAGCATTACCAGATGAAAGAGCGCGCCGCGAAAGACCTGGAGACAGGATTTTTGCGTAGAGGATAAAACCTCAAG
>CAVEHG010000281.1:1808-2464 GCA_963615405.1 bacterium
TCTGAAACTCTGATTTCTGAAACTCCGTTTCCGAGACTGCTGAAAATAGAAAAACATGTTTCGGCATTTTTCAGATTTTTCTCGGCCTTAAAAATCAGGACATTTTTTTTGAGATTCTGCTGTTTTTTGCATCGCGGCTTGAAAAACGTCCCTGAAAATGACAGTCTATAATCCTGCTTCTGTCTACCAGTTTCCGCCCGCGCGCTATTTTCTTCCCTTTTCTGCACCTCGCCTGCTTCCTTTCTTGCAGGCCCGATTTTGGCGGCTTCTTTTTTTTCTACACGCGGGAAATAAAATGACTTTTAAAATCGGGGGCTTTTAGTTGGCATAACCGGAAATCCAGTTCTCGGCTGGGAGGACGGTCCGAAAATAAATCAAAGATTCTTGATATGGCACGCGGAAAATCCGCGTGGATTTTTCCAGCCGGCATAAAGTTTTTCCGGCTTTGTTTTTTCAGCCCTGCATTTTCTCCGCGATTTTCTGGGCGGTGGCTGTGGTGGCTAGGCCTTCCTGGCTTGTCTCTCTGAGGCACGGCGGAATAAGGCTTCCGATTCTTCCCATCGACTCGATCACTTCGTCGGCCGGAATGGCGCTTTTTATTCCGGCTTTTGTCATCTGGCTTGCGATAATCGCGTTCACGGCTCCGGAGACGTTGC
>CAVEHG010000282.1:0-2445 GCA_963615405.1 bacterium
GAGGACTTACACTGAGGGGTGAAATGGTCAGAATTCCGGCGCTGCTGCTACGGGCCGGAATTCTTTTTTCGCAGCGGTTGCCTCACGGCATTTTTGGATTGTTGTCTGGTTTTTTAAGGAGGATTTATGATAACTTTCTTTGCTGCTCTGTTGATTTTGATTGTCGGATACTTTGTCTACGGAAAAATCGTGGAGAAAGTTTTTGCCCCGAACGATAAGGCGACTCCTGCTATTGCGAATCCGGACGGCGTGGATTACGTTCCGATTTCAACCCCGAAGGCCTTCCTTATTCAGCTTCTGAACATAGCTGGCCTCGGGCCGATTTTCGGCGCGATTTCCGGCGCGATGTGGGGGCCTAGCGTTTATATATGGATTGTCGCGGGAACGCTTCTTGCCGGCGGCGTGCACGACTTACCCCTGAGTGGCTTGACGTGAAATTCTGGACGATAATCGTTCTGATTTACTATTTCCTTGCGACTCTCCTTCCGATCGACAAGATTATCGGACGCATTTATCCTGTTTTCGGAATTCTCCTGATTGTGATGGCCGTGGGAATCGCGGTCGGAACAATTATCCATTCCGGAGAGCGCCCGATGATGGAATTCACGTTCAAGAACCTTTATCCGGGAACAATGGACAGCGCCACGGGAGCTGTGACAGACGTCAAGCCGATCTGGCCTCTCATGTTCATCACTGTCGCCTGCGGAGCGATTTCAGGCTTCCATGCGACGCAGTCTCCGATTGTGTCCCGCTGTATCAAGAGCGAGAGAGAGGGAAGAAGGATATTCTACGGCGCGATGGTCGCCGAGGGAATTATAGCTCTGATCTGGGCTTCTGCGGCTGTGGCGTTCTTCTGGAACAAGGACGGAAGCGGAACCGGGCTTTCGGCGCTCAAGGCTATCGGAGGCGGAAATTCCAACTCGGTCTACGACATGTGCGTCGCCCTTCTCGGAAAGGTCGGCGGCCCGATTGCGCTTCTCGGCGTAATTGTCTGCCCGATCACATCCGGAGACACAGCTTTCCGCGGCGCGAGAATGACGATTTTCGACTGGTTCAAGCTTGACGAGAAAAAGCTCCGCGTGCGCCTTGCCGTGGCGATCCCGCTTCTTCTGATCGGATATCTGATCTCGTTCGTGAACTACAATGTAATCTGGAGATACTTCTCTTGGTCTAACCAGACTCTGGCGATGATTGTTCTCTGGGCCGCCGCGGTTTACCTTGCGACAAACTACGGCCCTAAGCCTAACCGCTGCTGGATTGCCGCTATTCCTGCGACATTCATGTCGGCTGTAAGCGTCACTTACCTTATGTACGCTCCTGAGTGCATCAACCTCGGAGCGAAAGGAGTCGCCGGTCTTACAATCTCGTACACTGTCGGAGTGATTTTCGCTCTGGTCTTCCTCGCTATCTTCCTGCTGACAACATACAGGAATCCTGCAAGGAGCCTTGAGCGGCAGAGCAGGGTCAACATTGATCCGCGCGCCGCGAAATAAGATTTAGCGTGAATTTTACACAATCACCCCGCGTTATTCATTATAATGGACAGCGCGAGGTGATTTTTTTTTATGAAAAGCCCAAAGGAATTGTCTGTTGACCAGAAGCTGCTGGAGCTTGCCGGAGAGATTGTGGAGATGACTCCTGACAAGGATGATCTTCCGCTCAGGATCGCGAGGATGCTTGTCGGGGACGACGAGATCCAGACCGTGCAGGACTACGCGAATAATGTTTCGATCGTGAGGCTCGGATTCAACGACCACGGGCCCGTGCACATGAGGACCGTCTGCCGCAACGCGCTGAAGATGTTAAAGATTCTTTTCCAGGCCGGCGTGAAGACTTCGCTCGAGGCCGAGCAGGTCGGAACCTTCGCCGACAGCGTTTCTGCGGTTCTTCTCGCAAGCTTTCTCCATGACTTCGGAATGACAATCGGCAGGCAGGATCACGAGCTTTATTCAGGCATTCTCGCGTTCAGCATAATCAACAGAATTCTTGAGAGCGCTCTTCCAGGAGGAGAGTCCCTGAGGCGGCGCGTGGTGATACGATCAATGGCGCTTGAGGGAATCATCGGCCATATGGGAACGCGGAAGATTCATTCTGTGGAGGCTGGGCTGATTCTGATTGCCGACGGCTGCGACATGACAAAGGGGCGCGCTAGAATTCCCATGGAGATGAACTCAAAGCCTGCCGCCGGCGATATCCACAAGTATTCGGCGAATTCGATCGAGAAGGTGAAGATTCTCGCCGGAAGCGAGAGGCCGATAAAAATCGAGGTCCATATGAGCGCCGATGTCGGGCTTTTCCAGATTGAGGAGGTCCTTCTCCAGAAGATAAGCTCGAGCCCCGCCAAGAATCTAGTGGAGCTTTACGCCTGCGTTGACGGGCGGGAGATGAAAAAATATCTTTAATGCGGTTGTTTATCGCTTAAAATATGGGATATAATGGAAAAAC
>CAVEHG010000283.1:0-2444 GCA_963615405.1 bacterium
CTCGGCAACCCGGGTTCAGGCGTATGGCTCTTCATCCTCTCCTGCATCGTCTACGGCGTCGCGTTCGACTTCTTCAACATCTCCGGCTCGCTCTACGTTAACGAAAACACTTCGAAGGAAATGCGCTCCAGCGCCCAGGGCCTGTTTATGCTTATGACGAACGGTCTCGGCGCATCCATCGGAACCTACGCAGCCGGCAAGGTGGTCAATGCCTTCGTCTACAATCCGCAGGCCGCCGGAGCGGCGTCCAATTGGGCGGCCGCGTGGTACGTCTTCGCAGCCTATGCCCTGGTCGTAGCGATCCTCTTCCTTATTCTCTTCAAGGATCCTGCTAAAGTCAAGCAATCCTAGGTTCATACTTCGGCAGAAGGATTCTCTCCAGAGAGAAAATCCGCCTGTCCGACTTGAAATACCTGATATCGTAACAGCGATACTCCATATGAGGGCCTGCCTTCCGGCAGGCCGTCGTGTATGCCGGGTCGAAGCCAAGTCTGGACACCTCGTCCAGATCGATGGACACCACATTCATCTCCATAAGCCTTTCGAGGATTTCGTGGTTCTTCTCCAGCGCCCTCGATACCCGCAGATGAGTGTTGCGGTAATTCCTGTTCAGTTTGTAGTGATAGCGGTTCCGGCATTCCTCGCAGCAGAATTTCCTGGTAACCCTTCCGTACTCGATCACGTCTCCGCACTCCAGGCAGAGTCTCGCGCTTGTGGATGTCTTACTGTAAGCCATAGTATAAAGTATTTTGGTTGACGGCAAATATGCCTTTTCAAAAGCAGAAATCCTCGCGGATTCAAATAATCCGACGGGGATTTTTTCTTTTTATAAATCTTCCGGATACATTTCCTGACTTCCGTCACAATTCTTTGATTCCCGGCTTCTGACCGTCTGAGGGAAGGCAATTCAAGAAACATTGCGCTTCTTTTTTAAGTATTCAAGAAAGGTATCTTTTCGCGAGTTTTTTCTTGAATCCGCTTGGAAGCGCCGCGCAATCTCGCGTCCTTTGTCCCCGAGCTCCGGCGTAAGCGCGCACCGCATCTGGGGCGTAATATTAATGACTTTGATTATGGAACAACTGAACAGAATCGAACTGAAAGGAACGGTCGGGAGCATCAGGGTGCAGACCTTTTCCGAAAAACACGTGGCAAGAATCTCTCTCGTGACCAACTACGTCTATAAAAGCAAGGACGGGGATCCGGTCATCGAAACCACCTGGCACAACATCTCCGCCTGGGAGAACAAGGGCTTTCCTGACCTCAACACCATACAGAAGGGCGACCGCCTCTATGTGGTGGGACGCCTGAGAAACCAGCGTTTCCTCGGAGGCGACGGAGTGGAGAGGACAGTCTGCGATGTCAATGCATACAAATTACAGAAGATTGATACAGAAGAATTTAACTACGAATTCTAACCTCTTATGAAAACTGAAGTTTTCATATCATTCATAGTTTGTTTAGTTACGATAGTTTCCTGTGCCACCCAGAGAAAGGTGGAAAAGCTGAGAAACTCTCACTCCGCACCTATACTCGCGCTATCCCGCGAGCAGAGCACGCCGGAGATAGGGATTCCCGAGAGGACCTCCGATTCGCTTGTCGTGATGTCTCCGGATGGCAGGGAAAATATCATTATGAAAGCAATACGCGATGATGACGGGGAGATGGTGGCAAACGATGTGCTTGATGCCGCAATGGTCACCGCCAGATTCAGGAACGTGGCCGAAAGGCACGGAAAGATAGACCTTGAATTCCAGATACGCGTACCCCGTTCGCTGCAGGACAGCAAATGGCAGCTGCGTTTCTACCCGAAGATGTTCTATCTTTCGGACAGCGTAGCGCTGGATCCGGTTCTGGTCACCGGAAAGGGCTACAGAAAGGCCCAGCTGAGGGGTTATGAGCAGTACCGGAAATTTCTGAGCACCATCATAACCGACACCACGAGGTTCATCGACCTGCATCAGCTGGAAGTCTTCCTGCAGAGGAATATCCCGGACCTGTACGCGATGAAAAGCGACTCGAGCTATGTCTCTGACGAGGCTTTCGCCTCGGTCTACGGAGTTACCGAAAGACAGGCCGTGGAGCATTACACGAACTGGATCAGAGTCAGACGGAACAAGCGCCGCTACGCCATTTCCGACAGGAAATACCGCAAGTTCGTCAAGGCTCCCATCGTCTCCGAAGGACTGCGGCTCGATACCGTCATAACGGCCGGGAACGGGGATTTCATCTACAATTATGTGCAGACGGTGAACACCCGCCCGAAGCTCAAGAAGATAGACGTGACTCTGGACGGAGACATCTTCGAACAGGACAGGCGAATCTACCGGATACCGAGGGGCGAACCGCTGACCTTCTACATCAGTTCCCTGAACTATTTCGTGGATTCCAGGGAGCGCTACATAACGAAGGTGATAGAAAGGAAGGTGTCGCAGTTCGATTCATAC
>CAVEHG010000284.1:0-2435 GCA_963615405.1 bacterium
TCAGAAGGCTTCAGTCTATATATAATGAAGTGCCTAAAAAGTGCCTGAAAAGCCCGTGTTTTCAAGGAAAAAGCCAACTTTCCCACAGTTTACCCATGACAGTTGCCTTCAAAAGGCCGTAGGGACGGTTTCCTGTCCCGTTCCTCTCTGCCGTGCAGGGACAAAATGAGACCTGTCCTTGTGTATTCCTGCAATTTCCACTAACTTTGCATAGAGAATAAGTTCACAATCCTTTCATGAAAATACTTCATACGGCAGACTGGCATCTAGGTGACACTTTCCACGGATTTGACCGGCAGGAAGAGCACCGCCACTTCCTTGAATGGCTCTCCCAAACCATTGGGGAGCAACAGCCCGACGCACTGCTCCTCTGCGGTGATATCTTTGACAACCCTAATCCGCCGGCATCGGCAGAACGTCTGTTCTATGACTTCCTGTGCCGGGTTTCGGAAGGGGAGAATGCCCCACAGATAGTGCTGACGGCCGGAAACCACGACTCTTCTTCGCGTCTGGAAGCTCCGGCAGCCCTCTTTGAGCGGCTGGGCATAGAAGTGCGCGGGACAGTTCCGCGCGACAAAGACCGCAATCCTGACTATAGACGGCTGCTTATCCCCATAACGGCAAGAAACCGTGCAGAGGACAAGGTAGTTGTGATGGCCGTGCCTTACTTGCGCCCCGACGACTACGGGGAGGGCGAAACAGTTTCGCAAGGCATGAGAAGATTCATAGAAAACCTGCGGAAAAAGGCTGTAGACATTTACGGAGGCAGTGTGCCGCTGGTTCTGATGGCTCATTTCTATGCCGTAGGTTCGGAAATCAGTGCGGCAGAGCACAGCGAACGTCTCGTAGTGGGAGGACAGGATTGTGTAGACTGCTCCGGTATCGGAAAAGGCATAGCCTATGCCGCCTTGGGTCATATCCATAAGGCACAGGGCGTAGGCCGTCAGGAAAATGTCCGTTATGCAGGGAGTGTGCTCCCCATGTCGTTCGCCGAAAGGAACTACAAACACGGAGTCAACCTGGTGACCATAGAACATGACAAGGTAAGTGTAGAAAGGCTTCCCTATGAGCCGTTGCGCAATCTTCTCTCCATTCCCGAAGACGGAAGCGCCAACTACGAAGAGGTCCTGAAACTTCTTTCCGGGCTTCCCAAGGCAGGAAAAGCCGAAGAAAACGATGACTGGCCCTATCTGGAAGTGAAAGTGAACGAGATTCATCCCGATCCGTCCATGGCCAACGGGATAGCCACCAAGGTGGAAGGGCGGAAAGCACGGTTGTGCCGCATTGTGCGCGTACGTCCCACCGGCGATTTGGCAGGCGATACAGCTCCAACGGCAACAGCCGCCGACCTGCGCAGGCTGAATCCGGCACTGCTGGCACGTACCATATATAAGAATGTCTACAATGAGGATATGCCCGACGAAATAGCCCGGCTTTTCGCCCAGGCCAAGAGAAGGGCCGAAGCAGAACGGCAGGGACTGGAACAGGGACAGCCGGAAGAACCAACGAATAGCGTGAAAGATGAGAATAGACAAGATTGAACTGTGCAATTTGGCATCGCTCGAGGGCGTACATACCATAGACTTCACCCGTGAGCCCCTCCGTTCGGCAGGACTCTTTGCCATCACGGGAAATACGGGGGCGGGCAAGAGTACCATACTGGATGCCATCTGTCTGGGACTCTACGGCAGGGCTCCCAGATTTGAGAACGGGGAACGTTTCCGCAATCTCGGCCTGACTGCCGAGACGGAGAAGCCCGTCCTCTCATCGACCGACGTGAGAAACATCCTAAGGCGCGGACAAACAGCGGGATACAGCCGCATTACTTTCTCTCTGCCCGATGGAAGCGTCTATGAAGCCTCCTGGAGTGTCCGGCAGAAGCGCACAGGTACCTTCGACTCGGCACAACGCGGACTGCGCAAACTCTTTCCCCGCCAGGAAGAGTATGACCCACGTGAAATAGCAGAACGCCTGGCAGGACTGATACACCTTACTTACGAACAATTCACCCGTACCGTCATTCTGGCACAGAACAGTTTTGCCAACTTCCTCCATGCCAAGCAGGCAGAGAAGTCATTGCTGCTGGAGAACCTGACCGGCACGGAAGAGTTCGGACACATCTCGAGGATAGTCTATGACGAGGCCGCACAGGTACAGAAACGTTACGATGAATTGCTGAAAAAGCTGGAAGGAATCGGACTTGCACGACTCGACGAGGAGGCACTGACACGACTGAAAGAAACACTGACCCTGCAACGCGGGCAAATGATGCGCGACGAGACAGCGCTGAAAGGTATTGAGGAGCAGCTCCACTGGTATGACGAATACAATGGGGTGCAAGAGGAACTGGGAGCTGCACGCAAACTCCAGTTTGAAGCACAGCGGGCATACAATTCGCTCTATGACAAGAAACAGCAGTTGGAACGCTACGACAG
>CAVEHG010000285.1:0-2415 GCA_963615405.1 bacterium
CCCTGTGGTACTGCGTCCTGCTTTCACCCTCGGCGGCACCGGCGGCGGTTTCGCAGATACCCCTGAGGAATGCGAGGAACTCCTCCGCGGCGCTCTGGAACTCTCTCCGGTACACCAGGTTCTTGTGGAAAAGAGCATCAAGGGCTACAAGGAAATTGAGTATGAAGTAATGCGCGACGCGAACGATACCGCCATCACAATATGTAATATGGAAAATGTTGACCCCGTTGGCATTCACACGGGTGACTCCATAGTCGTTTGCCCATCTCAGACCCTTACTAACAAGGAATATCACATGTTGCGCGACAGCGCTTTGAAGATCATCCGCGCACTTCGGATAGAAGGCGGTTGCAACGTACAGTTCGCGCTCGACCCCCATTCCTTTAATTACTACCTCATAGAGGTAAACCCGCGCGTATCACGTTCTTCGGCTCTAGCCAGCAAAGCCAGCGGCTATCCCATAGCCCGCGTTTCTGCCAAAATCTCCGTAGGCATGCACCTTGATGAGATAATGATAGCAAATACTCTCGCATCTTTTGAGCCCACTCTGGACTATGTGGTAACAAAAATGCCGCGTTTCCCGTTCGATAAGTTTTCCTCTGCCAATAATAAGCTCTCAACTCAGATGAAAGCTACCGGCGAGGTCATGAGCATAGGCCGCACCATTGAGGAAAGCCTGCTTAAAGCCGTCCGTTCGCTTGAAATCGGCGTAGACCACCTGTATATGAAGAAATTTGACAGCTACACTGACGAGCATCTGCTTGATTACATCTGCGACGGCACGGATGACCGCATTTTCGCCATAGCCGAACTGCTCCGCCGAAAAACCGACCTCGGCATGATTTACGACGCCACAAAGATAGACATGCTCTTCCTTGAGAAGGTAAAGAACATAGTCATAATGGAGCAGGAGCTCAAAGAACACTTGAAAGACAACGATACTCTCTACGAAGCCAAGAAAATGGGTTTCTCCGATGATTATATAGGCAAGCTTTGGGGCATGACCGGAACGGATGTCTATAATCTCCGTTGCGAGCTCAACATGTTCCCGGTATACAAGATGATAGACACCTGCGCCTCCGAGTTTGAGAGCTATATCCCGTATTTCTACTCCACCTATGAGGAGGAAAACGAATCCATCGTTTCGGATAAGAAGAAAATTGTCGTTCTCGGCTCCGGTCCCATACGCATCGGTCAGGGGGTGGAATTTGACTATTCCACAGTCCACGCCGTAACCACAATCAAAAATTCAGGCTACGAGGCCATAATCATCAACAATAACCCCGAAACCGTCTCAACAGACTATACATGCTCGGATAAGCTCTATTTTGAGCCTCTCTGTGTGGAAGATGTCATGAATATCATCCACCTTGAAAACCCCCTCGGAGTTATAGCCTCTCTCGGCGGACAGACCGCCATAAACCTCTCCGACGGCCTCCATGCACGTGGCGTAAAAATGATCGGCACTGACTGCGACGCCATTGACAGAGCGGAAAACAGAGACCTTTTCGAGAAAGTTCTGAAAGAACTGAATATTCCTCAACCGAAGGGCAGGGCCGTAACCCAGATTGAAGACGGAGTTCAGGCCGCCGCGGAAATAGGCTATCCCGTTCTTGTGCGCCCGTCATTCGTGCTAGGCGGCCGCGCCATGCAGATTGTCGCCGATGAGCAACAGCTTCGTCATTATCTGCGTACCGCCGTTGAGATAGACGAGGATAAGCCCGTTTTGGTTGATAAATATATCGCAGGTAAGGAGCTGGAGGTTGACGCCATCTGCGACGGAACCGATGTCTTTGTACCCGGCATAATGGAGCTTGTCGAACGCACCGGTATCCACTCCGGCGACTCTATCAGCATATATCCCACGGTCAGCATCAGCCAGAAAACAAAGGATACCATTCTGGACTATACCCGACGCCTTGGCCTCGGTATTGGTATTATTGGTCTGTATAATATCCAGTTCATCGTGGATAAAAACGAGAATGTGTTCATCATAGAGGTAAATCCCCGTTCATCCAGAACCGTTCCATTCCTCTCCAAAGCAACCGGCTATAGTCTGGCGGATATCGCCACGCTTGTCATTCTCGGCAAGAGTCTAAAAGAACAGGGCTTTGACCGCATCTATCCGGAGGAGAAGAAACGCTGGTATGTCAAGGTTCCCGCGTTCTCATTCTCCAAGCTCAGAGGTCTTGATGCGTATCTCTCTCCGGAAATGAAATCAACCGGCGAAGCCATAGGATACGACGACAAACTCACCAGAGCTCTCTTCAAGGCACTCAAGGCCAGCGGCATGAGTGTTATGAACTACGGCACCGTGCTGGCCACCATAGCCGACAAGGACAAGGAGGAAGCACTTCCGCTCATCCGCAGGTTCTATAACATGGGCTTCAATATTCAAGCAACCGAGGGCACGGC
>CAVEHG010000286.1:0-2395 GCA_963615405.1 bacterium
CCTTTA
This sequence comes from bacterium, assembly GCA_963615405.1. Taxonomy (GTDB): domain Bacteria; phylum Bacteroidota; class Bacteroidia; order Bacteroidales; family UBA932; genus Cryptobacteroides. The sequence continues at coordinate 7 of CAVEHG010000286.1, forward strand.
TTGTAACCGCCGTTACAGAAGCGGGATATTATTTAATCTGAATTATTCAAATTGAATAATTCAGATTAAATAATTGGTTTTGAATATCATTTCTTCCTGTGGCTGACCCGTTGGATTTTCTTCTCTTCTCTGTATCGGTACGGAGAAAGGGGATAGTCCGGGAGCAGCTCATCAATCTGGTCCAATCTTCTGATGGTCTTTATTACGGTGAATTACGCAACTGAAAAAGGGCGGAAGCCCCTTGTGGAGCTCCCGCCCTGATACGCTCGGACTAATCGAACGGCATGTCGTCATCATCGTCGGCTGTCTTGGCCGGTTCCGGACCGGAAGCGATGCGGGCGTTGATGCGGTCGACGAGTGTCTGAATCCAGTTCATCTGTGCCGTGTCGTCGATGACCTCCTGTTCTCCGACCTTGACTCTGCGCGCCTCCGGCATCGGTTCGTCAATCCAGCGAAGGTTCTGCCCGGCGGCCTGCACGACGGCGTTGGTGAAGCCGGTCTTGGAGAGATAGGTCTCTATCGAGATGTCGTTAAGGTTGGCGAGTCCCTGCTCGGTGACGAGGCAGCGGACGATGCCCTTGAAGGCTCCGGATGAGCGGGCGACGGCGATGTCGTACATATCCCCCTGAAGGATGTCCTCCATCACGATGTGCCAGTTCTTGAACTTCTTGTTGTCGAACTCGTGTTCCTTGAGCTCGATTCCCTTGATTGCGCCCTGAACCTTCTGGAAGGAGCTCTCCTTGCCGTCCTTGTCGCGCGAGATGAGTTTACCGTCCTTGATGCGGAGGTAGATTCTTGATTTCTTTTCTGTTTCCTGGTAAAGCATAAGCGAATGTATTTAAGGTTGATATTAATTTTCTGAGCCCGGCAGATTGAATTCGTATGCGGGATAGTCAACGAATCCGCTCCTGAGGCTGAAACCGGCCGGCTTGGCGAGGCCGCTGCTCTCCAGCCACTCTCCTATGTTCGGGATATTGTTCACGTCGACGAACTGTGTTCCGCGCGGCAGCTTCGAGGACATGGGCAGGTTGACCGTCACCACCGTGAACAGCTCCCTTTCCTTCCCGTCGGTATAGAGCGAGACCGCAAGGGACGAGTTGTTGCAGTACTTCCCGTATTCGGGAACAACGGAATAGGTTTTTCCATAAGACTCTATTTTGTAGGTCTTCTCTGATGTTTCTTTCTTCATAAAGTTATTTTTTAGATGATTGTTCGGGAGTCAACCGTCCTTATGCTTAAACAAGCATACAGAACCGCCTCCCTTTCCCTGCGGGAGGGTGACGCGGGATTTAGGCGGGAAAGAGGGCTGACGCGACGGGGCGGACAAGGGAAAATCGATGCGAGAGAAGCGAGTGTCCTATTTTCCCGCGGGACGCATCGGAGCGCAGACCCGCCGCCTTCCTTTGCGGAACTCTCCACCCGGGAAAGGGAAGGAGGAAGGGACTATAAAATTCATCACGAAGACACCGATTGAAATGCCACGAAAAAGCCGATTGAAAGTGTCTGCCAACAGGTCAGAATAGGGGAGTTTTTTCTGAAATATGGAAAAAACCTCCCCTGTACGTGCGTAAAAATCGGACAGGTTTCTCATATTTGAAGCCGGATATACTTCACGATGAAATTGTTTCAATAGTGATTCCCGGGCGTCGCGAGATGTCCGGGATTTATTTTTTGCAATCCAATGAAAACTTTTTCAATTCCATTAGTTTCCATTAGACTCCAATAGACTCCAAATAGCCTTTACAGGTATTTCCAAAGCCTTTTTCGGCTTGTTTTTATGTCTGTATTTACTTATCTTGCAGGCAAATTTATACCCTATGAAAGATGTCGAAACAGATGCCAAGATTGAGCTGAGCAATCTCACCGAAAAAATATTCAAGAGCTACAAGGACCCCGGCCTCCACGTCTGCGACCTGGCGACCGGAGGCGGCAAGTCGTACACCATAGCGAAGCTCGTGTGCGAGTACTATCCGGACTATTTCGACAGGATAGTCATCCTCTGCTGCCAGAATAAGCTGGTTGATGCCATGGATAGGGAGATAGACAGATTCATCGACGGGGAGAACAGCAGGCTGAAGCCGGAGGACAAGCTCGTCGTCAGGAACAACATCGAGGTTGCCCGCGAAGCCGCATCGTCCAAGAAACACGACAATTATCTTGTCAGACTTGCGGACGAAATTTCAAGGGTGGCCGATATGTACAGGTCTCCGGCTCCCGAGCTGTACGAGTCCTCCAAGCGCATTTCGGACCGGGCGAAGACTGTCACGTCCCTCTTCGAGGCTTTCCAATACAGCAACAAGGGAAACGAGAAGGAGATGGAAGCCCAGCTGCAGCTGGATTCCGAGAGTCCGTCCATCATCCAGAAGCAGATCTCCGATATGGACAAGGC
>CAVEHG010000287.1:0-2384 GCA_963615405.1 bacterium
TCCTTGATCCGGCGGAGAGAGGCTCCGTTATCTTTATAAAGGGTGTCGATCTCGGAGTTCGACCAGCGGTAGTGCACTCTGATGGTGTCGCGCTGCAGCGGAGTGGCGATGAGGAACTTTTCCTCCAGAGCCGCGGGTGCTGAGGTCTCTGCAGCTGCGTCCCTCTCAGCGGAAACGACAAAAGTTCCTGCCGCTCCCTGCTGAACCTGTTCTGCGCTGAAAGATGAAACGTTTTGTACATCCCTGGCGGCAGTCATTTCGGCGGGGAGAGACGAGCCTTGCACTTTCTCTACCGCTTCACTCGGCACTGTGAGCAGATTGGCTGTCAACGCCAACAAGCTCCACAATATCTGAGCTGCAATAACCATTTGTTAAACTATAAATACTATTGTTTCACAGTCGTGCTTTCGCACTTCCATTCTAATCTCTTTCAATAGTTCAGTTGGCTTTCTTATCTGGTATTTCCCAAATGTCCGCTTCTGTGGGCTGCGTTTTTCCGCCCCGCTCGCTTCCACTCCATATTATCCTTCCCTCCATTGCATCCTCGTCTCCCCTGCTCTACTGTTCTTCTCGCGCGCTCACTGTCTTCCTGCGCCTCTCTCCTGTCCACACGACAGCCCCACTAAATACATCAATCAAATTCCGCACAAAACGCGTTGAAACTACAAAACCCCTACCGCAAGCCTCTGACCCCGGAAAAGATTTGTACACGTCGCGCGTTTCGTTCGTATCAGTCTCATTCGCTTCGCGATGTGCCGTAATTTCGTTTGTGCTTGGTAAATCAACTTAACACCAACATAAACATATACGTGGCAAAGGTACTGCTTTTTTTTAATTTTTCAAATTTTTTTGCATATTTTTTATGCATATGGGGGGGGGTAAACAAGTAATTAATTTTTAAGAAGTTATGCGGCTCCGGACGGGTCCGGCAGCCGTATGGGGATATAGCTTGTACGATTCTGCCGAATTCCGCTTCCGTTTTGTATCGTTTTTTTAACTTTTTCCACGCACATGGGACTAAAAAGTCGAAGCTCTGGGAGCGCAGCGACCCAGGGGGGCTGGGGGATACGGCCCCCAGTGAATAGACAGCTGTGACCGCGCACAGCGCTTTACTTCGTATTCTATCGGCGGGAGCGGAGCTTGTAGGTGACCCCGAGATTCAGGCCGTCGGAGTTTTCGACGACGTCGGAGTCGAAGTTGCAGACGCTGCGGCGGCTGTATGCAAGGTGGAGCCGGAGGTCATCGCCGAGGGACTGGAACGGAAAGAACTCGAGCTGGATGCCGCCGTTGATGCAGCGGTAGCCGTCAGGGATGCTGCAGAAGTATTGGCGGATGCCGGATGAGGCCGTGCGGAAGTTGGAGATGCCGCTGTCATTGTAGTCTATGGAGCCCTCGAGGCGGGTGCGCAGCCAGCTGAAAGGTCTGTAGGCCAGCTTCGGAACGATGGTGAAATCCTTCAGAAGGCCGGAGTGGAGACGGTCGGTATAGTCGAGGAAGAAGGCCAGATCATCCGTAATGCGGAATTTGTTGCCGAGGCCGACGAGACAGGACCAGCCGCCGTCGAGATTTTCTCCGGCGTTAAATGACCATATCGAATCGTAGAAGCCGTGATGTCCGGTCCACATTGCGCTCAGGAGCACGCCCTTCTTTCCGAATGGAGTCTCGCCGACCTGGAAGCCGAAAGTGTCGTTCTCACCCACATAGTCCACGGTGGCGGTGAATTTGTACGGGGCTACGTTGTTGCAGAACTCCGAAGTGAAGAAGATGTCGATAGGCCCCTGTTCGTATTCGTAGCCGCCGATATACAGGCAGTCTCTTCCGGCCTTGAAGCGCAGATGTTCGAAGGGCTGCCATTTCAGATAGAGGAAATCAGATGAGTTTATGACGCTCTGTCCGCCGTACCATTTGGAGAACCGCACCCTCCAGTGAAAGCTGAGTTCAGGGCTGAGCTGAGCGTTCACGTAAAGGTTTGCCAGATGGGCGTTTACAAGATGTTCCTGCTTGGGGAGCCTGGCGTCGGTCCTCATCTCGAAGTAGGATTCGACCGTGGGCTTGAAGGCGGCGGACTCTGAAACGGACCCGGCAGGGGTCAGGGATGCAAGTTCTGCAGCGTTTGCGGGTGCGGAGACGCTTTCGGACCCGGTGGCAGGTGTCTGGGCGCAGAGGGCGGTGGATGTCAGAATCGCGGCGATGGCGATGTATATTTTTCTCATAATATCGTTCCGGGGAAAGTCCGGCAAAGATACATATCCTTCCGTCCAAATCCAAATATCAGGCGTATGGGTTTCAGGTGACTCTTAAAAAGTACCAACTATTTTTTCATCTTCACTAAGAAGCTGTTTTGAAATAATTTCTCTCTTTTATTATACGGCCTTTCCGGCCAT
>CAVEHG010000288.1:0-990 GCA_963615405.1 bacterium
GTCGGGCAGTCCGCCTTCACCTTGTCCACAAGGCCCTGGAAAGCCGTCTTCTGACTTGCGGTCCAGTCCCACGCCACTGCTCTTCCGGTGTGCTCCTGAATGGTGACGATGTCCCACTTGTCACTGGCAACGACCTCGTGTAGGCTCTTCCCGGTGACATCGGTCCACGAGGTGGCGCCGCTCTCGCAGCGGTAGCAGTGATAGTCCACAAAAGTGGAGTAGCCGTCGTTATACTCGAAGACACGCCTTCCGCCATAATACATATGGTAGAGCTTTATGTCAGTGATGCCCGCGGCAGCGAGAAGCCCTGGAAGGTGCTCGACCGCATCCTTGGTAAAACTGTTTCCGATGAAAAGGATCTTGAGTTTCGCCGTGGATTCCGTCGGAGTCTCGGGCTCCCTGGTGCCGATGAGGTAGGTGATGTTGTTCAGCACTGACTTTGTCGTTCCCTGAAGGCCCAGATAATTGATCTTGGCCTCGTCGGTGTAGGAGTCGTCCACGCCCTCGCCGGAAGCATAAGTGCCCACTGAACCGCCGGCCGTACAGTCTGTCCAGGTTGCCGCGCCGTTGTTGTAAGCCCAGAACAGGCCTCTGTTTTTGCTGTCGGACTGAATTTTTCCGTAGTTTGCACATCCGGTGAAAGTCGCCGTGTTTGAAAGGCAGGTTATGCCTCCGATGCGTGCGGAAGAAGTGGAGATGAGGTCGCCGTAGTTGATGCAGCCGCTGGCGGAACTGCCCGTTCCGGTGTTGCAGGTGATGTTGCCGAGCCTTCCCTTGTCAGAGCCCGGGCAGGTATTCATCTGATTGCCCCGGTTGACGCAATTCACAAGCTTTGTCATCCTGTTTGCAGCGGCGCAGATGCCGGAGGTGCGGCAGGTGGCAGATGTCATATTCCCGCTGTTGGAGCAGTCGGAGATGGTGACATATTCTGTGGCGGAAGCATCCGCAGAGGAGAAGCCTACGATGCCGGCAATGTGCTGGGCATTAGCT
>CAVEHG010000288.1:1000-2355 GCA_963615405.1 bacterium
GCTCCACCCTGATTGTTCCCGTCCGCATTCTCTGCCGTGATTTTCCCGTAGTTGTCAACGCTGTCGATGGTGACTGCTCCCTTGTCGGAAAAGGCATAGCCGACAAGGGCCATAAACTGCGCGGCGTTCGTGGCTCCAGTCTTGCCTTTGAAGGTGAGCGGAGCGTAGCTGTGAATGTCCCTTACGGCAGCATCCACGACCACACCCGCAACAAGGCCTGAGGCGGAGTTTTTCGCGGTGGACTCCACCGTGAGCGAACAGCTGGACTCGAATGTGAAGTTCTCCACCACGGCGCCGGAGCCAAGGACTCCGAAAAGGCCGAAGGCGCTGCCTTCTGTGGATGACTTGTCAACTGCCTTGAAGTTGCGGATTTTGTAGCCCTGTCCGTTGAACTTGCCCGTAAACGCCGCTCCGGAAAGGGTAATTTTGTTGCTTGCGACGCTGAATGTGCCGTTTCCGATCGGAGTCCAGGCGGTGACGGAAGACATATCTATGTCACAGAGAAGGTTCACTCCGCCCGCAGCGTCCTGCCAGGCCGCAGTGGACTCCCCAGCGTTCACAGCCGCTGCAAAGTCAATAAAATCCTGAGCGGAAGCGATTCCCTTTGAGAGGACTTCGCCTGCAAAGACATTTCCGGTTACAATGGAAGGTTTCGTCTTCGCTGTAAAGTAGATGTAGGATGCAAAGTTCTCGGAAGTGATTTCCACCTGGGAGGAAGCGTCGGAATATGGGCCTATCTTGCCACCGACCTTATTGTCCCGGATGGTGATTGTCTTGTTGTTGGTGTTTGCCACGATTATGCCGATGAACTTCTTCGCAGAGTCAGTGGCGTTGAAAATGTCGGAGAGAACGCTTCCGTAGTTGGTGTTGCCATCAACGACGCAGGAATTGTCATTGGTCTGTCCGACTATGCCGCCTGCATAGCCCTGGGTGGTATTTCCTGCGACGGCAAACATAATGTTGCCTTTGTTCTCGCAGTTCAGGACGGAGGTTTGGGCAGCCATAGCGGAAACGATGCCGGCAACTCGGCTGTTGGATGCCTTGGTGTCGGTGTCGACAATAAGAGCGAAATTCTTGCAGCCGTCTATAGTCGTGTTCTTGTTCGCTGTAGCGACCACACCTGCAGCACGGGAAGCCTGGATGTTCATTGCTCCGTAGTTCTCGCAAGAAGTGATTTTTACGCACATCTGAGTTGATGCAGACTCCGTAAGGCCGATGACTCCGCCCTCGGAGAAGGCTGTAGCGCCGTTCTTGGTATTTGTCGTGTTCTCCGAAGTGAATACTCCGTAGTTCACGCAGCTGTTAACCTCAGAAAGAGCCTCGCCGTTGGAATAGACGCTGCCCGCAATGCCTCC
>CAVEHG010000289.1:0-2354 GCA_963615405.1 bacterium
GCAACAAAACTGAAAGACGGTAGTCCTTGCCCGGTTTGCGGCGCCGTACATCATCCGTCACCGGCGGAAATGCCTGAAAATGTCCCGGATCAGGTTGAAGTTGAACGTGCTAAAAAAGAGGCGGAAACTGCATCGGGCGTGGAAACTGAGAAGAGCAACTTAGCCGCGGACATAAAAGGAAAGCTGAACGCGAAAAGGGAAAATCTCGAAAAAAATATCTCGGAGCATCTTGGTAATTTCGCGACTGAAGTGGCCGGAGAGACTCTTGCAGCGGAAGAGAAAAAAATGGCGGAAGATAAACGGGCGTTGAACGAAAAAATTGCTGATGCCGAGAGAAAATGCGGGAGAAGAAAAGAACTGGAGAGCAAAATATCCGCTCAGCAGGATGCCGTAAATTCAGTAGGGGACGAGCTTGCCGCCGCGCGTGAGAGCCTTGTGCAGAATATCTCACAGTCTGAGTCTCAATGCAAGGAAATCCCGGAGCTTGCCGGGGTTGAAGGTAATGCCATGTTGATAGAGGCGGAAAATCTCCTGGAAGAGACAGAGAACAATCTGCGTCAACTGTCGGAGACGGCGAAACAGCTAGAAGACCAGCAAAAACGCAGAGGAGAGACGGAAAAGCTTTTGCCACAGGAAAAACAAAAGCTCGATGATTTGTACCGGAGCAAACAGGAGAAGGAAAATACGATCTCCGGAGAGAAAGTGCGCCTGGATGAACTGAAGAAGCGCATACAGGAGCAGGAGAGTACTCTGAGATTCGCGGATAAGGCGGAAGCAACACTGAAGCTGCGGGAAATATCCGAGAGAATTGAAAGTATTGAGAATAAAAAGGAAAGCGCGCAGAAAGAGTATGACGAAGCCCGGAAAGAGTTGGGCGAGATGATCGGAGGACAGAGGGAACTCAAGGCCAAAATTGAGCAGATGCCGCAATATGATGAGGAGAGCCTGATAACCGAGCAAAAGACGCTTTCGGACAGAAAGAACGCGGCAATCCGAAGAAGTAAAGAACTTGCGGCGAGACTGCGTGTAAACAGATTGGCGCGTGATAATTTCTTTGAAAAGTCAAAGGCATTGGACGAGGCGGAGCGTCGCGAGCAGTGGATGAAGGAACTGGATGATACGGTCAGCGGCCGCATAAGAGGCGAAGAAAAAATTATGCTGGAGACGTATGTCCAGACAACGTATTTTGACAGAATTCTGAACAGAGCCAATCTGAAGCTCATGATAATGTCTGACGGACAATATGAGCTCATTCGTCGGGAAACCGCGGAAAATGTCCGTTCTCAGAGCGGACTGGATATCGACGTGATAGACCACTTTAACGGTAGCAAGCGCAGTGCGGATACACTGTCCGGTGGTGAGGCGTTTCTGGCGTCACTTTCTCTGGCGTTGGGACTTTCGGAAGAAGTGCAGGCTTCCGCGGGCGGAATACGTATGGATACGCTGTTTGTTGACGAGGGCTTCGGCTCTCTCAGCGGCAATGCACTGGAGCAGGCAATGCGCGCGCTGTCTGGGCTTTCTGAGGGCAATCGCCTGGTAGGTATAATTTCGCATGTTGAAGAGCTTAAGGAACGAATTGATAAGCAGATAGTAGTCAGTAAAGACCGCGCAAATGGCAGCAAAGTAGAAATTCACTGCGATTAGAAAGTTGCGGAAAAACTAGGAAATCATTTTACACCATTTACAGAATCAGAACCGACACCTCCGGGTGCCGGCTCTGATTTTTCCTTTTATCGTCTGCGTGGCCTTCTGCGGTAGAGAATTGCGAAGACTAGGGCTGCTATAAGAACTAACAGGGAAATGCCGTAGAGAATAAGATTTTGCATTGAAGATGAATCTGAGCTTCCGCCAAAACTTCCGCTCGGGAAATCGCCCATGGACGGCATGCCGCCATCCATACTATTGCCGCCGGTCATGGTATTGTTATCTGAGGGCGCGTTGCCGGCGACGCTTTCAGTTGACTCTGTTTCGGTTGACTCAGTCTCTGATGAGACTGCTGATGACTGAGCTTCTCCTTCGGCCTGCTGTGTGCCGCCGGCCTGCGAGGGGTCAAATCCTTCGGGAAGATTTCCACCAAACTGTGACGGGTCAAAGTTGCCGGAACCGGAGCTCTCCGAATCAATCGGAGAGAATGAAGCCGTTGTTTCCGCCTCAGTGAGTTCGGCGGTTTCTTCGAAAGAGTCTGTGGAAGAAGGCCAGCTGTCAAAGCTGAAATCACCACCGCCTCCGCCGGTATTCATGCTGCCCATAACGCTGAGATTCAGATCGGAGGCATCTATGAGGGCATCACTGCCGCGCTGTTCGCTAGATGTGGAAGGGATGGTTCCGTCAAGCTGCCCCTGTATGGATTCACC
>CAVEHG010000290.1:0-2352 GCA_963615405.1 bacterium
GACCAGGTTCCGGAGCTCAGATATGCGAAATTTCCGTCCGTCGCAGGCACAGCGGCAACCGCTGACCCCGTGTCGTGTCCGGCAACCGCGAAGACAGGAATCTGCCCCAGACCCGTCTGAGAGGCCACTTCTGCGCTCAGCGTGCCGACCAATTCGCCCGGCATCACCATCCGTCCGAAAAGCTCGCGCTTCACGCCCGCCGCAGCGAGGACCTCGTCGTCGAAATCGTGCGTGTCGGGGTTCATCAGCGCGGTCGTCGAAAGAATCGTGTACTCGCAAACGCGCTCGCCTGTAAGCATATACGAGACCGCGTCAGGCATAAACAGCAGGCCGCCTGCGGCGTCCAATGCGGAATTCCCCTCGAGGCCCATCGCGTAGAGCTGGAAGACGGAGTTGAAATTCATTATCTGAATGCCGGTCTTGCGGTAGAGGGTCTCCCGCGGAATCTTCCCGAAGAATTTTTCTGGAATACCCACGGTGTAGTCATCCCTGTAGGAACGGGGCTGAGCGAGAATCTGTCCGTCCTTTCCGAGCAGGACAAAATCCACGCCCCAGGTATCCACACCTATGGATTCTATCTTTTCCCCGCTCCCGGCAGCTTTGCCCAGGCCGGTCAGGATCTCGTTCCAGAGGGCCCAGAGGTCCCAGTAACTGCGTCCGCCGACCTTGATTATATGATTCGGAAAGCGGTGAAGCTCAGTCATTTCTATGCTTTCTCCGGTATATTTCCCCAGGACAACGCGGCCGCTGGTAGCGCCGAGATCTATTGCGAGTGATGACATTTCAGTGTTTGATAAGCAGTTTTGAATGGTTTCTGCAAAATTCGGAGTTTATATTCAATCCGAAGTGAAGTATTCTGATATTATAATGTTGTTTTTTGATTTTTCATTATCTTCGCGTTTATGAACGGGAATCAGAACATAAAGTATTTGCTCAGTGCGAAAAGGGATGAGAGTTGGGGCATCACCGTAAACACGGTGGGAAAACAGAATATTGAAAAAGGATACGGCACCTATCCGCCTCAGGAAAAACATCCGGAGGGCTTCAATTTCGATGTCCACAAGGGCAGAGTCCTGGACAGCTGGCAGCTGCTGTATATCTATAGCGGCAAAGGCAGCTTCTATACTGAAGACGGTCAGATGCAGGAAATCAACTGCGGGGATATGGTTCTGCTAAAGCCCGGTGTCTGGCACAGTTACCTGCCCTCGCGTGAAACGGGCTGGGAGGAATACTGGATAGGTTTCCGAGGGCCTGTAATTGATGACAGGAACGACTTCGGCCTCCTGAAAAAGAACATCTACCGTGTGGGAGTGCGCGAGGACATAGTTTCCCTGTATAATGACGCCATCCAGATTGCCGTTCAGGAGAAACCTTCCTACCAGCAGTACCTGGCGGGGACTGTCAATATGCTTCTGGGACTATCCATATATTATGATGCGAACAAATCCGTCTCGGAAAGTTATGCCGCCGACAAGATAGACGTCGCCAAGGCCCTGATGAAGGAGAGGTTCCGCGAAAACCTCGATCTGGAGAAGATTGCACAGGATGCCGGTATGAGCTATTCGTGGTTCCGCAAGAAGTTCCGTGAATACACGAGCATATCCCCCGCCCGCTATATTCTGGGGCTGCGCATACAGGAGGCCTGCCGGCTTCTGGCCGAATCCTCCCTGACCATCAAGGAAGTGGCATACAAGGTGAATTTCGAGGACAGTTCCTATTTCTCTGCGATGTTCCTGCGCGAAGTCGGAATGTCCCCTTCCGAATACCGCCGCCGCTTCCAGGTGAATTTCCTGTAGACAAACCACCGAAATTCACCCGTTTGTCCGCGCTAAAACGTTTTTCTGCGGACAAACCTCCGAAACTCACCCGTTTGTCCGCGCTAAAACGTTTCCTCACGGACAAAGCTTCCCGTATTTGCAAAACGTCGCTGCGGAAAGGTTGTGATGACAGGTACAGCATTGGCCGCAGGCCCTGAAATCCTGATTCCGGTTCCCGTGAAAGCGGAGCTCAGGGACGGAACTTACACTCTGGGCTCCACACGCACCCGATCGAGCCCGTGGCGATGACGCATCAGCGTTCGTTCCTGGAGAAGGACGTGCTCACGAAACTTCTCTGCAGCAAACACTGACGGCAACTGAAAGCTGTCGCAAGGACAAAGGCCGGGCGTTGAATCGCGCCCGGCCTTTCCAATGCTAAACTCAGTGAAAACTGAATCCTGGTTGTTTTTAACTAAACTTAACCAAATCAACAAATGTGTAATTATAATTAGAAGCTGTTTTGAAATGGTTCCCGCATTTCATTATGCGGAATTTTCGAGACAGTTTCGGCTTCGGAAGAGGGAGCGTAGCCGTA
>CAVEHG010000291.1:0-2327 GCA_963615405.1 bacterium
CACAAGCCTTGAGCCCGCAAACACAAAGACGGCGGAAAAAACAGCCGCCGCTATTATAAGAGCCGGCTTCAGGATTGAGATTGAACAAAAACTTTTTTTCATAAAAAACTCCCCTTCTAGGATCATTGATATTTTAAATCCAAAAAGGGGATCTGTCAGATTTTTTTTGATTCCGCAGAGAAAGCCAAAAGCAGGCTTTCTCAAGCACTAGTCGGCATCGTCTTCCACAGGATTGTTCCAGAAATCGTATCCTATCGAGTAGATTCTCTTTCCGGAGAAATAGTCTGCGGTAAGCTTCACGATGATTCCGTTCAGTATGAGGATTGAAATGATATTCGGAATCGCCATGAGGCCGTTAACGATGTCGGCGATTGTCCAGACGGCGCTCACAGTCATATAAGGCCCGATGAAAACCGCGATGATGTAAAGCCAGCGGTAGACTTTCACAGGAGCCATTTTTCCGCCCGAAAGATACTCGATGCAGCGCTCAGAGTAGTAGTCCCAGCCTAAGATTGTCGTGAATGCGAACAGGACAAGGCACACCATCAGAACGAACGAGAGGACAACGCCAGGAACACGCGGAAGCAGCGCATGGAAAGCGGCGTTTGTCACAGCGAATCCCTGAAGCTCGAAAATCGAAGGGTCAAGAATTCCGCCGATCACGATTGAAAGACCGGTGATTGTGCAGATTACGATCGTGTCAAAGAAAGTTCCAGTCATCGAGATGATCCCCTGCTGAACAGCGTAGTCAACCTTCGCTGCAGAAGCCGCAATCGGAGCCGAGCCCAAGCCGGCCTCGTTCGAGAAAATTCCGCGCGCGATTCCCTTCTGCATAGCGACAATCATCGCTCCGACAGCGCCGCCCGCAGCTGCCTTAAAGCCGAACGCGCCCTGGAAAATCTGCTCGAAAGCCGCGCTCACATGCGAGATATTGCATGAAACGGCGAGAACGCCGAAAACAACATAAATTACAGCCATCGCAGGAACAATAACGCTCGCGACAGTCGAGATTCTCTTGAGGCCTCCGATGATAACGAGGGCGACAAGAAGAGCGAGTATGACAGAAGCCACAACCACAACCAGAGAATATGTTCCGATTCCGGGAACTGTGACAACAGAAAGGCTCGCGCCTCCGGCGACTGTGCTCGCGAAAGTCTCCACCGCGGTCGTGATCGAGTTCACCTGGCTGAAAGTTCCGATTCCGAACAAGCCTACCATTGTTCCGAAAACAGCGAAAAGAACCGCGAGAATTTTTCCAAGGCGCGGAAATTTCGCTCCGATGCCTTTCTCGCAAGTGTAGAAAGGACCGCCAAGAATATGCCCGTCAGACTTGACCTCGCGGAAATGAATCGCAAGGAGACACTCCGAGTATTTTGTCGCCATTCCGAGAAGAGCAGCGAACCACATCCAGAAAAGCGCTCCCGGACCTCCAAGCGCGATTGCCGTGGCAACGCCGACAATGTTTCCAGTTCCGATTGTCGCAGAAAGAGCCGTGCACAGTGCCTTGAAAGATGAAAGCTCTCCTCCCTCCTTCTTGTCCGCCTTGCGGAAAATCGACTTCAGAGCGAATTTAAGCTGAGAGAACTGGACGCCATGCAACCGGACTGTAAGGAAAATTCCGGTCGCAAGAATAAGGATGATGAGCGGAAGCCCCCAGACAAATCCGTCGACAGCATCCAAAATAGAATTGATTTTTGTGAACACTGATGAAGTCATAGTGTTCTCCTTGAATGGAAATCCCTGCGGAAAAAGCGCGCAGAGAAAAAAATAGAGCCTGCCGTTTCTGGCAAGCTCTCTGAAGTGTGGAACAGTTTTTTAGCTCCGTCCTTTGTGCCTGAGATATCGGTTCGAATAACCTTAACCCTTCGGCGCCCTATGAAAGTGTTTTTCATCTGCCGCAGAACACGGCGAGAAACACAATAAAGAAAACGCTCCGTTGCTGTTTTCTTCAAGGGACTCTCCAGAGAGATGGCCTAAGCTTCAACGTGCCGGCCAACACAAAAACGTTATCAGATTCTTGATCTTTTTACAAGCAAACAGGAAAAGCACACGGCTTCAGCACGAAAACAAACGAATAGAACCGGAAGACTCAAAAGAAAATCATTCCGAGGATTCCGAGCGGAACGAGATAGCAGGCAAACCATGCGAGCTTTCCCTTCTTTATCAGAGTCATCAGAAAAGCGAGGGCGAGATAGCCGGACACGAACGCCGAGACGCAGCCTGCGAGCACAGGGACAAAGCCGATGCCTGAAGCGACAGAACCCAAGTCTTTCGCCTCAAGCAAAAAAGCCCCGAGAATCGCGGGAATCGAGGCGATGAACGAATAC
>CAVEHG010000292.1:0-2319 GCA_963615405.1 bacterium
GTCCTGTCCTCAGCCGTCCAGTCCTCGACCGCAGGATCCCAGAGGATCTCATCCAGCCCGAAGATCAGGTTAACCGTATATTTGCGTCCCCACACGAACTCGCTCCCCACTATGTCCTTCAGCTTCTTGTCTGTCTTCACATACTCCACGACATGGTTCGTAAGGTTCTTTATCTGATAAATTATCTCCACCTTCTCCTCTCCGGAGAAAGTCTCAGGGAGATAGTATGTCTGGCTGCCCGGAACCTCGACCGGAGCCTTCTCGTCGGAGGTATTCACCTCCAGACCTGCCGCCGTCTTGCTGTCCTCCGTCCCGGCGTAGCGGTAAAAATCCACGTCCCAGAGCACCCGGCTGCCTGAAGCATCCGTCACCGGAGTCCAGAGGTTTATTTCACTCCATTTCGGCGAGGCGGCCGCATCCCAGCTGCACTGCGTGTAAGAGGCCTGCTGAAGCATACCCGTCAGCCGCACCGAACGGATGTATATCTGCTTGACCGAGGAATAGTCATCCTTGGTCCTGGCGGTAATCCGAAGACCGCTCAGCATATGCCTGAACAGGGTCGGCACACCGCAATCGACAAGGGACGTCGCCACGTACTGCTTCTCGTTGGCATTCTTGTCCTCCGCCACCTTGGCTACCATAAAGTCGGTGTTACCCTCCAGCTTTATGTCATAATTCTTCAGCGTGATGCCCTCGGTCGGAGAGCAGGACACCTGCGCGGCGCTCCCCGAAGAGAAGCTCAGACTGCCTGAGTTCAATGTCCAGGCGAAGAAAGTCAGTTTGCCGTTCTTCGGCCAATAGTACTTTCTCCCCTCGCTCTTCCAGACGTTCCCGGAGGTGTGCGAAACCGTCACGCCAGTCGTCACTCCTGCGGTCTGAGTGCCCAGAAACAGCGAAGGCACATCGCTCTCGGACCTGCCGCTCCAGCTGAGTCCTTCGCCGAGATAGTACGCCACCGAAGCGAACACATTGCCGTCGGCGAACTTCTCGACACCTCGCGTCACCGGCGCAGTCTCGTAGGTAATCTCCGCGAGAGCTTCGTTTCCGGCGGGTGTCACTTCACTTTTCCCGCAGGCCGCAGTCACTGCGGCCAATGCGAGGGTCAAGATTATGTTAAAGTTCCGTTTCAATTCCGCCCCAACTATTTGTTTATAACAATTCCCTCTGAACTAACCTCTGTCCAGTCCTCGACCGCCGGATCCCAGAGGATCTCATCGAGGGCGAAGGTGAGGTTGATGGTGTATTTCTTGCCAATCCCCCAATCGCCGGTCAGTTCCTTGATTTTTTTGATTGCAGAAACGGTTTCGGTAACTTCAGGAGTGCCGTCGCCGTCAGTATCGTATGTAACTGTATAAGTGACAGTTACCGTTTGAGCTTTATCCGGATCATCATCCGGATTAACATCTGTAAAAGTCTGAGGGATGTAGATATGCTGATCTACGCCCGTAACTGCTGTTGCAGCGGTCTTGTCCACTACCTGATCGGTAGATGTGTAGGTCTGGGTGGTTTTGGTGGACCCTGCTTCTACAAATTCCTTCGGGGTAGTTCCTCCGATATTCTGATAGTAATTGGCCTGATCCTTAACATTGTTGAACACAATGGAGTTAAGGGTAAAGACAATGCCATTGGTAGCGTATTCTTTATCTTTCACCTGAACAGTGAAGTTCATATCAGTAAACTTGTGTTTGAACAGAGTAGGAACACCCTCGCGAACATAGGTATTCTCATTTTTTGTCTTGTTCAATGCAGGTTCTGCCACAAGAAAATCTACGTTCTTATCCTTTTTGACGTTGTACTGCTGAAGCATAATGCCCATATATGCGACACAAGTCACATCAACATCGCTTCCTGTCGGGAACCCGAGATCCTCCTTGTTCAGCGACCAGGCGAAGAAAGACAGTTTGCCAGCCTTTGGCCAGTAATATGTTTTATCATTGACCCAGGCGCCGGTGGTGGCATCTTTCTTGGCGTGCCTCCAGGCGGAACCAGTCCAGGCTATGAGAGCCCCTTCATCTTTGGTATCGGTTGTTCCGACAAAAAGGGATGGAGTATCTGAAGTGGAGGTTCCCCAACTCCAGTCATCCTTATGATAATATGCATAGGAAGCGAACACTTTCGTTTTTTCGAAATCGTGCTGATTGGTTCCCAGCGCCTTCGTAACCGGGGCGGTTTCGTAGGTGATTTCGGCCCGGGTGTCGTTCTGCACCGGAGCCACTTCAGTTTTAGAGCAGGCTGCAAGCGCTGCAGCCGCAGTAAAAAAGATAATAGGGTATTTTTTCATATTGTGCATTTTCTTTAATTTCCTGTATTATTCTTAAA
>CAVEHG010000293.1:0-2308 GCA_963615405.1 bacterium
TGGCTGCCGCCCAATCCCTTGTGTCCTTGAGGCCGTTTTCGGCGTAAGCCTTCAGTTCGTCTATCTGTTTCTGAAGGTCCTCGTCTTTCTTCTGAAGTGTCCCGATGGCATCCTCGAGATTCCCGTCGGCCGTCTCCAGGCTTTCGGCCTGGCCCTTGAGCGTTTCGATGTAATTACTCAGCTCAGCATCAGTGGCTTGCAGACTTGTGAGGGATGCCTGGATGGAAGATATCTGACCAGAAATCGCCTGGATCTGGTCGGATGATTTGAGGGCATCGAGCTGCTTCTGAATATCATCGATATCAGATTTCGTTGCACAGGCGGAAATCATTCCCGCCATCGTTGCCAGGACAAGGAATACTTTTGTAACTGCTTTTATACTCATAATACGTTGAGGTTTTAACTTCTTGTAAACTCGCAAATATATAAAATTTGTCCGCAAAAACGGGTATCGAAATCACATTGTTTTGGTCATAGGCAAGGAAAGCAAAAATTTAATTAATTTTGTGCGTTATGAAAAAGTTAGGAGTTATTGTATTTTGCACACTTTTCCTGACGCTTTCCCTGCAGGCGCAGACGAAAGCTCAGAAATATATAGATCAGCTGAGAACAAGCGAGGAGTTGCGCCAGGCGGCGTGGGGCGTGAGCGCCCGGACATTGGACGGCCGGACGGTCGCGGAGTACAACCCGGATCTCCGCCTGCTTCCGGCGTCCAACACTAAACTTCTCTCCACCGGCTTGGCGCTCAAGGAATTGGGCAGCGACTACCGCTTCCGCACTTCGATTGCGTACAGCGGAAAGATTGAAGACGGAGTGCTCAAGGGGGACCTTTACATAGTGGGCGGCGGCGATCCGACGCTTGGAGCGAGAGACTCGGTGGCCCCGCCGCTTCTGACGACGTTCTGCGCGTGGGAAAAGTTCATCCGTGACGCGGGGATCACCCGCATCGAGGGACGCGTGGTCGGTGACGGGCGGTACTATGACGGCGAGAGCGAGCATCCGAGCTGGCAGTACGAGGACCTCGGGACCGACTACGGCGCGGGGCCGACTGCGCTGAGTTTCTACGAGAACATACAGGAATTCGAAATAACTCCGGGAGCCGCCGCAGGTGACAGTCTGAAAGTGCGCACGGCTTTCCCTGAAACACCGTGGATGGAGCTCAGAGTCAAGGCGTTGACCGGCGCCGAGGGTTCAGACAACACTCTCGCTTATTTCAACACAGACCTCGCACCGGTCGGCGAAATCCGCGGCAGCCTCCCTGTTAAGCGCAGAGCGTACCGCCTGAGCGGCAGCAACCGTTTCGGAGCGCTGACCTGCGCGTACTACTTCTTCCGCTATCTCGAAGCGAGCGGCATCCGAGTGGGCGAGGGGCCGGCCGACATCGACGCGAGCGGGCGCCTGCGCAATTTTTCCGATGAGGCCTTTACGGCCAATGCGGCCCTGTCCTCCGGGCTTACCGTTCTGGGTGAATATCAGTCGCCTACCCTTAAGGAAATCGCTCAGAAGACCAATTACGAGAGTGATAATTTCTATGCGGAGACTCTCCTGCGGGCTCTTTCCCTAAAGCGCACAGGATCATCCTGTTATGATTCCTGCGCTGTGGCAGAGAGTGCGGCTCTGAAGGCTCTCGGGCTCAAGCCGGAAAATGTTCAGATAGCTGACGGAAGCGGGCTTTCCAGAAAGAATTATATCTGCCCTTCTTTCTTTACGGATTATCTTGCCGCAGTCCGCAGTGCCGATTTCATCTACACTCTTCCGAGCCCGGGGAAAGGAACGATGGTAAGCCGAATGAGGACGGCGCCTGAATCTGTCCGCAGCCGCGTGTTCATGAAGAGCGGAAGTATGGGCGGAGTCCGCGGTTTCAGCGGCTATATCCTGCCTGCAGACCCTTCGAAGGCCGATACCGACACCATTGTTTTCTCAATTATTGCGAACAATACCATAGTGGACGTGTCGCGTATCAATTTCCTGATGGATAAGATAATAAGCCTTCTGGCGGAGGAAAATCAGTGAGTTCTATGGATTCATTAGAGGAGCTGGCCGGGGTTATTCCGGAATTCCCGGACGGCAAGAGATACCGGACCTATGTGGGCTGCAGCCGCGAGAAATATGGCGAGCGGCTGCAGAAACTCGTGGTCGATGCGGGTTTCACCTGTCCGAACAGGGACGGGACCGTGGGCCGGGGCGGCTGCACCTATTGTGACAATGCGGCCTTCCATCCGGGCTACAGCAGTCCGGGGAAGACGATTGTGGAGCAGCTTTCCGAAGGCATCGAATTCCATAAGGTCCGCTACCGCAATGCGGGGCA
>CAVEHG010000294.1:0-1253 GCA_963615405.1 bacterium
TGGATATCAGGCTGGGCGTGCATTCTTCTTCGGTGTGGGAGGCGGTCTGCAGGTTCAGCCCGTGTTCTACGACTACTATCTGTCGCAGAAATACAAGCTCGACCGCCCCTTCTCGGTAAGCGTGCCTCTGTTTGTGGAGGTCAAGAGCTACATAATGAACCGCAAGGTCTCTCCCTTCATTGACTTCCGGGGCGGTTACAGTTTTGGTCTGCTCGACTCCAAACTGACCAGCTCCCGAGAAACGGAATACGGTACCTACAACACCGACAACCTGAGCAACCGCATAGACTCATACACCAAGAACTGGGAGTCCACCGGCAAATTCGCTGCAGCGGGTGTCGGTTTGAGTTTCAAGAAGTGGGATGTGGGTGTCTACAAGTTTTACCAATACGGCAACTACAAGTACGAGACCGAGATAGAGCGCCATTACAATGACGGCTCCGTAACGACGGTTTCCGAGAAGGGGAAGAAAACCAACAGACACATTCCGGTTGATATCCAACTGAGGGCATCATACAAGTTCTAAACTCCTTTTGCCCCAAAAGGGAGTGTCTTTGGAACAAGACGGTATTGTGTCACAAGAACAGACTCCGACATTCAGGGGCAGGGCAATGCGGAGACCGGAAAGGAAATAGAGCGAGGGGCGGAAAATGGATTCTTCCGCCCCTCGCTCTGTCTTTTTGCGACAATTGTCTCCCGTCAGGAAGTCTATGCCGTATAGAGGAATCTCTTGATGCTCTTCTTGGGTGTCTTCTCGAACTCCGAGGGACGCAGAGTAAAGCCTGCCACATGTTCGTAAACGGAAACCTGGTCGTTCAACTCCTTGAGCGTTCCCTCCATAATATGCTCCAGTTCGTCATGAGAAATGCCGTCACGGTCGAGCTGGTCATAATCGGGCACGACAAGGGCCCACAACTTATCCCCTCGCTCCACGATGAGACTCTCGAGGACATAGGGCATATTGTTGAGTTTCGACTCAATCTCCTCGGGATAGATGTTCTGGCCGTTACCGCGCAGAATCATGGTCTTGCAGCGTCCGCGGATGTAGATATTGAAATCATCGTCGATGGTTCCCATATCGCCCGTATGCAACCAGCCATCCTTGTCGATCACCTCGGCTGTCAGCTCGGGATTCTTGTAATAGCCCTTCATGACATTCTCTCCACGCACCAGAATCTCGCCGGGAATGTTCTTGGGATCTGACGAACATATCTTCGCCTCCACGTATGGAATGGCCAGACGGCCTGCCGAAC
>CAVEHG010000294.1:1373-2307 GCA_963615405.1 bacterium
ATGAGGGGGCCGCATTCGGTCATTCCGTAGCCCACCACTGCGGGGAACTTGATCTTGGTGAGGAACTCCTCCACCTCCTTGTTGAGCGGAGCGCCACCGATGATGAATTCATAGAAGTTTCCGCCGAAAGTATCGATAAGCTTCTTGCGGATAGTGGAGTAGATGGCCGAATCGAGCAGAGGCACATTCACGGCCAGCTTCAGCCAACCGTGTCCCAACATGGGGAATATCTGTTTCTTGATGACCTTTTCGAGAACCAGCGGAACGGAGCAGATATACAACGGCTTGACCGCCTGCAGTGCCTCCACGAGAATCTTGGGCGAAGGTATCTTGCCGAGCAAGGTGACATGGCTTCCTGCTGCAAGCGGGCAGAGCATGTCGACCGCACATCCGTAGGCGTGTGCCAGCGGGAGAAATGCCAACACGTTCGACCCGGGAACATGGCGCTTGGCAGGCAGACAGAAGACAACCTGCATCGTGAGGTTGTTCACCGTAAGCATAACTCCCTTGCTGAATCCGGTCGTACCCGAAGTATAGTTCAGAAGGCAGACCTCGTCGTTGCCCACTTCAGGGTATTTTATGTCGGACACCGTGAAGCCGTTGGGATAGACCTCCTTGAAATGGGCCTCCCGATTCTTCTGGAACTCGGTAACGGTGGAGCCATTGCGCTCGTAGATACAACCGTAGTCGGTAAGCGAGAATGCCGCACTGATGCCGGTCACGAGATCCTCCTCAATGATATCCCAAAAATTGTCGCTCAGGAAGATGATCTTCGACTCCGAGTGGTTGATTATGTGGTTTACGTCGTTGGCGTTGAAATCCTGAAGGATCGGAACGATTACCGCCCCATAGGTGATGGTCGCAATGTAGGCTATCACCCAACGGGGGTTGTTGCGCCCGATGAGGGCTACCTTGTCTCCTTTCTGGATATTGC
>CAVEHG010000295.1:0-2300 GCA_963615405.1 bacterium
TTATAATTAATCCAGTTTCTATATAAAGAAGCAGACCGCAAAAAAAGGAGATTTAAGATAGTATGGACATGCAGATGAATTTTGTCAGGAAGCTTCCGGTCCCGAAGGAGCTTAAAGAGCAGTTTCCGCTCGGAGAAGAGGTCGCGAAAATCAAGGAAGAGCGCGACGAGGCCATCCGGAACATTTTCGAGGGCAAAGACAGCCGTTTTCTGCTGGTGATCGGGCCTTGCTCTGCCGACAGGGAAGACGCGGTTCTTGACTACATGAACAGGCTGGTCAAGGTTCAGGAGAAGGTAAAAGACAAAATTTTCATCATTCCGCGTGTCTATACAAACAAGCCGAGAACAAAGGGAACAGGCTATAAGGGAATGCTGCACCAGCCGGATCCGACAAAGGAAGAGGACATGCTCGCCGGAATCATCGCGATCCGCGAGATGCACACGCGCGTTGTAAAGGAGACAGGATTCACATGCGCGGAAGAAATGCTCTACCCTGCGAACCACCGCTATCTTTCTGACCTGCTCGCATACGTCGCGATCGGAGCCCGCTCTGTCGAGGACCAGATGCACAGAATGGTGGCAAGCGGAGTCGGAATTCCGGCCGGAATGAAAAACCCTACATCAGGCGACATCTCCGTCATGATGAACTCGATCACGGCGGCCCAGGCAAAGCAGAAATTCCTTTACCGCGGCTGGGAAGTCACAACAGAGGGAAACCCGCTCGCTCACGCGATTCTCCGCGGATATGTCGATGCCTACGGAAGAAGCCATCCGAACTACCATTACGAGGATCTGCGCGCGCTGATTGACGCCTATGCCGAGGCGAAGCTTCAAAACCCGGCCGTCATAGTCGACTGCAACCATGCGAACTCAGGAAAAAAATTCCTCGAGCAGATCAGAATTGCGAAGGACGTTCTGCACAGCTGCCGCTCGTCACAGGACATCAAGAAAATCGTGAAAGGACTGATGATTGAAAGCTATATCGAGGACGGCGCGCAGCCGATCGGAGACGGGGTATACGGAAAATCAATCACCGACCCTTGCCTCGGCTGGGAAAAGACTGAAAGTCTAATTTACGACCTCGCTGAAAACCTGTAAAATCTTTCGCCATGAAAGTACATATTCTTGAAATGCCGCTTGATTTCGGAGCGAGCAGGCACGGCTCAGACATGGGGCCGTCGGCTGTCCGGCTTGCTGGAATCAAGGAGCGGCTTGAGTCTCTCGGTCACACGACTGTCGAACATTCCGGAATTTTCAAGGTTGAGCCACAGGAATACCAGAATCCCGGAAATCCAAAAGCGAAATATCTCGCGCCGATTGTTAAGGCGTGCACGGCGCTTGCAAAGCAGGTTGAGGAAATCTCGTCAAACGGCGAATTTCCGCTTGTGATCGGAGGCGACCACTCGATTGTCCTGGGCTCGCTTGCAGGCCTTGCCGCCAGCGCGAAAAAGACAGGAAGCAAAATCGGCGTTCTTTATGTCGACGCGCACGGAGACTTCAACGACACGGACACGACCCCGAGCGGAAACGTCCACGGCGAATGCCTTTCCGCATCGGCCGGAATCGGAATCCCCGAGCTCACGAACCTTTATTTTGACGGTCAGAAAGTCGATCCGAAAAACATCTGCTTTGTAGGCTGCCGCGACCTTGATCCCGGCGAGAAAATTCTGATGAGGAACGCCGGAGTCACAGTGTTCACGATGAGCGATATCGACAGGATCGGATTTCCGGCAATCGTGAAAAAAGTCAAGGAATTCTTCGAGACCCACGCGGATATTGTCCATGTGAGCTTTGACATGGATGTCCTTGACCCGATGTTCGCTCCTGGAACCGGAATCCCGCTTCCAGGAGGACTCACGAACCGCGAGGCGCTTCTTCTGATGGAGGAGATGGCAGGAAGCGGAAAAGTGAAGTCTGCGGAAATCGTGGAAGTGAACCCGATTCTTGACGTTAGAAACCAGACCGCAGTTCTCGCAGTGAGCCTTGCGGCGCGCCTTCTAGGAGAGACGCTCTATTAAAGGATTTTCCCCGAAAAAAACTCCCTGAAATTCAGCCGGAAACGGCCGGATCAAAGGGAGTTTTTTATGCGCTAGGAATAGGAAAGGCGCAAGAGAAGGCTTTTTTAGCGCGCTCCCTTGTCGTATGGAATTCCCTCCGCTTTCGGAGCGCGGCTTCTTTTTGACGTGAATGCAAGAACAACGAGCGAGATTATGTAAGGAAGCATTTTGTAAACTTCGCCCGGAACAAGGCCGACGAGAAAATCGAATCCGGTGTAGGTCTCGGCGGTCGCCGTAAAAATAA
>CAVEHG010000296.1:0-2280 GCA_963615405.1 bacterium
AACCCTAGACACCCTGATTAAGAGTCAGGTGCTCTACCAACTGAGCTAAGGAAGCATTATTTTGAAAGAACTCTTTATTTCAATCTTGTGACCCGTTCGGGGCTCGAACCCGAGACCCCCACATTAAAAGTGTGATGCTCTACCGACTGAGCTAACGAGTCCTCCGTTTTGGGATTGCAAAGGTAGGATGAATCTTTGAATACTCCAAGTATTTCTTAAACTTTTTTCAAAAATTTTTCACTTTTCCCTTCTCCGGAATCGATCCCGAAATCAGGCCGGAGGTGCCTAAAACTCGAAATTCTTTCTAACCCTGTCTTTATCAGAGAGTATCATCTTCTCAGCCGGAACCTGCCAGTCGATCCCGAGTGCGGGACTCAGCGGATTGAAGCCGTCCTCGGTCTCCGGATGGTAGAACTCGTCACATTTGTATTGGAAGACCGCAACGTCCGAAAGTACTGAAAAACCGTGCGCGAAGCCCGCAGGAATCCAGAACTGAAGGTGATTCTCCTCCGAGAGTTCCACAGCCACGTACTTCCCGTAAGTCGCACTCCCCTCTCTGATATCCATCGCGATGTCCAGCACACGCCCGCGCACGCAGCGGGTCAGTTTGCCCTGCGCGTGAGGCGCTTTCTGAAAATGCAGCCCGCGGACCACGCCATAGGAAGAGCGGGACTCGTTGTCCTGCACAAAGCGCACGCCCGGCACGGCGGCATCAAACTCCCTCTGGGAAAAAGACTCGAAAAAATACCCGCGAGCGTCCTCGAAAACCCTCGGGCGCAGGATCATAAGTCCTTCAATATCAGTCTTCAGAAATTCCATAGCCATTCTCTTTCAGATAATCCTCAACTATCGAAGCCGCAAAAGCGCAGAGCTCCGCGCAAGGCCTCTTCCTGTAATACTCAGGCGTCCTGTCCGACGGCACCGGCGAGCTTACGGCCGTTCCTGCCGGTCCATTATTATTCTCGGCGGCCGTTCCGGCCAATCCCGTTCCGCCCCCGTCAGTGTGCGGCGGAGTCGAAAACCCGAGGAGCTCGCGGCAGATGATGGAACCATTGGCCGCGCGGAAGCGCGCCGCAAAAGACTGGACCAGAGCATAATTGGACGCCTTGGCGACCTTGTCGCCAAGAGCGGCCGGACAGATGAAGCCGGCGAGGATGGTCATTCCGGAGACGGTGCCGCAGACTTCGCGCATACGGCCCATTCCGCCGCCGAAACCTGTGCACAGGGCCGCGAGCGTCTTTTCGTCGGGACCTCCCTGGGACGCGATGAAATCGCTGAATGAGAGTACCACCGCCTGGCAGCAGTTGTACCCCTCTTTGAAGAGATTGTATGCCTTTTCTGAACGTGTCATAAGATTTCAGTTTATCCGGACAAAGATACAAAATTCAGGGGCAAAAGAGTGAGAAAATTATCGAAGGATGAGATTCTCATAAAGAAAGCGTATCTTTGTACGTTTCCGCCGAAAGCAGGCGGCGGAAGGCCGCGATTATGAAATTCAAGCTCGATTCCCCATACAAGCCGTCCGGAGACCAGCCGGAGGCCATCAGGCAGCTCTGCGACGCCCTCAGCGGCGGCGTGAGCGATGTCACGCTGCTCGGCGTGACTGGTTCGGGCAAGACCTTCACGATGGCCAACGTAATCGAAAAACTGCAGCGTCCCGCGCTGATTCTCAGCCACAACAAGACGCTCGCAGCCCAGCTCTACGGAGAATTCAAGACCTTCTTCCCGGGCAATGCCGTGGAATATTTCGTATCCTATTACGATTATTACCAGCCGGAAGCCTATATCCCGTCCACGGACACTTTCATCGAGAAGGACCTGAGCATCAATGACCAGATAGAGAAACTGCGTCTGAGCGCGGCCGGAGCCCTTCTGAGCGGCCGGCGGGATGTCATCGTAATCTCCTCGGTATCCTGTCTTTACGGCATCGGAAACCCTGAAGACTTCCACGAGCAGACGGTAATCGTCAAGCGCGGGGAGCAGCGCAGCCAGACAAGGCTCCTGTACCAGCTGGTGGACGCCCTCTATTCCCGTACCGAGGCCGATTTCAAACGCGGAACTTTCAGAGTCAGAGGTGATACCGTGGACGTGTTCCTTGCGGGAGGCGACGATGCGGTCAGAATCGAGTTCTTCGGAGACGAAGTGGATAATCTCAGCATCATAGAGCCCCTTACGGGAGCCGTCATAGAACAGATAGACGAGATTTCCATCTATCCGGCGAACAATTTCGTTACCACCAAGGAACGCAGCATCGCTGCGGTCAGCCATATCCAGGACGAC
>CAVEHG010000297.1:0-1913 GCA_963615405.1 bacterium
CAGAAAACACCCTGGCAAAGGCCGCGAGGATCAAGGAGCTTGAGTTCTCCTCGAATCTTGACGGACAGCTTCTCTTGGCCGCAAAAATGGCAAAGTCACCTCTGATTTCGGCTTATATGGAAAATCCGTCTGATTCTGAGCTTTCATCGCTTGCTTTCAGTGAAATTCATTCTTATCAGGAGGCGTTCAGGGGGAAAAATTCCTTCTCTGTCAGCGACAGGGATCTTCTTTACTACTCGAACGGAAAATATCTCTACACTCTGGACAAGTCATCGCCTTCAAGCGCATGGTTCACTTCCTGCCTCGCCATGAAAGATGACTACGTTTTCGCCGTGAGCCACGACATCGCGCTCAAAAAGACGATGCTCTGGGTAAACGCGGTTGTGCGGGACTCCAGGGGAAAAGGAATCGGTGTTGTCGGAACAGGAGTGGATCTTTCGGATTTTGTCGACATGATGTATCAGAATCTCGACAGCGGCCTGCGCATGTTCTTCTACAATAAGGACGGAGAGATCACAGGCGCGCCTGACACGCGTCTTCTTGAGGACAAGGCGAAGATTCTGGATGTTCTGCCGGCTCTCGGCAAGGCCGACATGTTTCCGGCGGAAAAAGCGTTACATAAATTCTCCGGCGGAGCCTGCTGGATAGAGCCGGTGCCTTCTGTCGGCTGGGAGATGGTTCTTTTTGCTCCGTATGATGTTTTCTCCGCCCTTTTTTGCGCGATTTTTCCTCTCGCTTTCGTTCTGATCGCGGCTCTTTTGGCCTGGACTTTCATGACGGCGCGCCATTTTATCCTTCCGCTCAGGAATCTGAACAAGGCTGTGGAGGCTTTCTCCTCTGGCGACGCGGACTTGACCCGTCGCCTTTCCTCAAGCTCTACCGGCGTCAAAATCCGCCTGATCTTAAGCATTGAGAGCGGCTTCAACGCTTTTGTGGAAAATCTTCAGAGAATGTTGCTGAGCCTGAAAAAATCAAAGGACGAGCTGGTTCTTTCGCTTGAGACTCTCCGCTCTTCGATCCACGGAATTGCGGAATCAATAGAAGAGATAAGCCGAAATATTTCCACTGCGAAAAATTCTGTGAAGGAGCAGGGAAAGAGCGTCTCCGAGACGACCGGGGCTGTCGCCCGGATTTCATCGAATATAAATCTTCTTTCCGGCATGATATTGAGGCAGAGCGATGATGTCTTAAGTGCCGACTCCTGCGTTTCACAGATGGTCGGAAATATCGACAGCGTGAGCGGCTCGGTCTCGTCTCTTTCAAGCTCATTCTCGGTTCTCGAGAAAAACGCCGGACAGGGGCTCGAGAAACACAGGCAGATGAACCTGAAAATCGCTGAGATACAGACGCAGTCAGGAAAGCTGCTTGACGCAAACCGCATAATCTCGTCTATTGCAAGCCAGACCAATCTTCTTGCGATGAACGCGGCGATCGAGGCGGCGCATGCGGGCGAGGCCGGAAAAGGCTTTTCTGTCGTGGCTGACGAGATCCGCAAGCTTTCCGAGAATTCTTCCGGGCAGTCAAAAGTGATCGGGGAGCAGCTTAAGGCGATAGGAAACTCGATCGCTGAAATCGCCTTTGTCTCCAGCGACTCTGAAAACACTTTCAACTCTGTATTCGAGAGCATCCGCCAGACAGACGGAGTTGTCAAGTCTATGCTTTCGGCGATGGAAAGAGAAAAGCGGGATTCAGCCCAGATAAGCAAAACGCTCGGCTCTCTTGCCGAAAGCTCCGGAACTGTAAAGAACGCGTCCTCGCAGACGCAGGAGAACAGCAGGGTTGTTCTTTCGGAGGCTGAAAATCTCCAGGAAAGCGCTCTTAAGATCCAGAATCTGATAGATGAGATGGCAGATTTTGCGGGCGCGATAAATTCCGCGGCGGCAAAGCTAAGCTCGCTTTCTGATAACGCGGAC
>CAVEHG010000297.1:1923-2273 GCA_963615405.1 bacterium
TCTAGAAGATTTTATTTTACGAATCATGGAATCAGGAGACTTTTTATCTTGCGTTTTTTTCCCTGCATGATTCTAGCCCGTGATTTTATGGGCGAGCCATTTTCCCGAGCGGAAGCGGATCATGAAAAGCACTGATCGGATTGCCCAGTCTGTGCCCATTCCGATCCAGACTCCGATCGGGCCGGTTCCGGCCGCGCGGATCAGAAATGTCGTGAGCGCCACGCGGCATGTCCACATTGTTATGGAAGAGAGAGTCATCGAGAATTTGACATCTCCAGCGGCTCTCATTCCGTAGGCCGGAATAAAGCTCCAGCTCCAGGCGAAAGGCTTTATTATGTGCGCAAAGACTG
>CAVEHG010000298.1:0-2263 GCA_963615405.1 bacterium
TACATGGTCAGGTTGGTGGGGTAGAAGAGGATGAAGTTGTGCATGACTTCCTGTCTGCCGTCTTCCATGAGGTCGTCGTCAGTGAATTCATACTCGGTCATCATTTTACCGTTGCACCAGATGGAGAACTTGTTTCCGTCGTTCTTCATGGCGATTCTGTACCAAGTGCCCTTTACCCAATCAAACGGCTCCATCGCCATACGCTCGTATCCGAGAAATGCGGAGGTGGGGTACGTCGGCCATCCGGCATAGGAGATCTCGAAAGCAACGTGCTTTCTCGAGAAGCAGTATGCCATCCAGTGGTTTCCGCCGTCGGGAGAGAATACGAACTGTGCAAGCTGACCGTTGTTGCCGGGCTCATGTGCTTCGACCATGACGTCGAAGGCAAGCGTCCAGCCGTCGTCGGTCTTGACTTCCTCCTGGGTGTTTACGGAGTATCCGGACGCTCCCTTCGGAGCTGCACCGCTGAGGTCGTCGAACTTCATTACGTTTCCGGTGGGATTGGCTCTTCCGGGAACGGGGTTGGGGCTTTTCAGCTCCTCGCCGTCCGCAAAGACCGCGAATGAAGCCATCGAGAGCGCAGTGAGAAGCGCAAGTGCGAATGAGATGATCTTTTCATTTTGAAAATGCCTTTCTTGTTTTTTTGCTTATTAAACGTTAACGGAAACCGTCTTTCGGCGGTTTCCGTTAACGGTATGCACATTATAACTTATGCGGTGAGGGAGGATATCGGCTGACCGATCGGAATATCCTGCTTGTAGTTGTTCGCGTAGCGGACAAGAAGGATGATATCCTTCGCGTCTACCTTGCGGTCGCGGTTTACGTCAAGTGCATCGACGTTTACGAGAGTTTCGATCTTGTAGTTGAGGCTCGAACGGATAGCCATGATGATATCACTCATATTGACCTTGCCGTCGTTCGTGCCGTCGCCGAGAAGAATCTCATGCTCAAGCTTGACGATCGTGTAAGCTCCGACGCCGCCTGCAAAGAACCAACCGTTCTCTTCCGCGAGAGTATTTACGGTAGTGGTGGGAAGAATCTTGACCGACTTGTCAAACGGAACGAGCTGGCTTTCATATTCGCCGGTCTCGTCGTTCAGAACGTTTTCGTAAATGAAGGGATTATTATCCTTGTCAACATAAACCGTGCGGGGTCTGTCCTTACCCTGTGCTGCTTCTGCCTCTTCGTATACGGAATATACGGGGCGGGTATCCTCTTCGTCCTCTTCGGGCTTGTCGCCTATCTTGGTGGTGGCGGGAACATTTTCGGCATCGCCGTCGAAGGTGAGAACGTTGTAGATCGTACCGGTCTCGGTCGCAACGTCAAAGTCGGAAGCCGCGGTAACGATATTGTCGAGATACATGGTCAGGTTGGTGGGGTAGAAGAGGATGAAGCGCATACGGACATCCTGTCTTCCTTCGTCGAGAAGATCGTCCTCGGTGAACTCATACTCAACCATCTTTGCACCGTTCATCCATACGGAGAAGGTGTATCCGCGCAGCTGTACGGCATAGCGCGCCCAAGTGCCCTTCTGGAGATCGTAGGGGGTGGAAGCAAAAACGTTGTAACCGGTTAAATAGGAAGGCGAGTAGGTCGGCCATCCTGCGGAGGAAACCTCAAATGCAACGTGCTTTCTCGAGAAGCTGTAGCCCATCTGGTGAGTTCCCGCATCGGGGCTGAAGATGAACTGTGCGAGCTGACCGTTGTTGCCGGGCTCGTGCTTGGTTACCATAGCGTCGAACACCACGGTCCAGCCGTCGTCCTCCTCGATCGGATCAGCCTCGAAAAGCTCGCCGGTAACTCCGGAGTATCCGGACGCGCCCTTGGGAGCCGCGCCGGTAAGATCGTCAAACTCAAGTATGTTTCCGGTGGGGTTAGCTCTTCCGGGAACGGGATTGGGGCTTTTCAGCTCCTCGCCGTCCGCAAAGACCTCGAATGAAGCTATTGATAGCGCTACGAAAAGTGCAAGCGTAAATGAAATGATTTTCTTCATATGAAAACGCCTTGCCTTTCTTTGATTATGTGCCGGCAAAGTTTCAGGGGAAGCATAGCTCCCCCTGAAAACCCTGCACGCGGCTGATTTACGCGGTGAGAGACGATATGGGCTGTCCTACCGGAACGTTCTGGGTGTAGTTGTTTGCATAGCGGACAAGAATGATGATGTCCTTGATATCGACGTTGCCGTCGCGGTTTACGTCGAGTGCATCAACGTTTACGAGAGTTTCGATCTTGTAGTTGAGGCTCGAACGGATAGCCATGATGA
>CAVEHG010000299.1:0-2262 GCA_963615405.1 bacterium
TCCAGCAGGGAGTTGTGGAAGTGGAGTCACTGTATGCTCCGCACTATCGTGCGAACGGGGCTAGAGAATGTCCTTTGTGTAGCAGCGGCGGCGCATAAACGGCTGCGGGTCGAACTGGTTGAAAAGCATCTGGGCTTTCACGTTCAGTTCGAGCTGCGGGTTGAGAAGCAGGTGTTTGATGCCGAACTTCAGACAGCCGTCGTGCAGATGTTTCATCATAAGAAGGGCGGCACCCAGTCCCTGGAACGCCGGCTGAACGCCGATCATCAGGGCTTCGAGGGTGTCGTTCTTTTTTAGCGCCCTCAGGATGCGGAATACTCCCAGCGGGAAGAGTTTGCCGTTTGATTTTTTTACGGCTTTGGAGATGGACGGTACGCAGAACGCAAAGCCGACCGGTTTGTCGTTGTCATCCAGGCAGACGGCCACGAAGTCCGGGCTGAGGATCGGTACGTAGGTCTGCAGGTATCGCTTTATCTGTTTGTCAGTGAGAGGGGTGAATTCGAAGAGTGGGTCGAAGGTTTCGTTGTACATATGGAAAATCTCCATTCCGTAGCGGTCTGCGAGCTCTTTCGTGCTCTTCGCCTGATACATATGTATTTTGAAACGCTCTTCGATTTTTTTGGTGTTCTCGAAGACCGGAGGGAGTTCGGGCTTGATTTCCACGAGTCTCTGGGTCCAGTCCACGTCTTTTTCGAAGCCGAGCTGCTTCAGCATGGTGTCATAATACGGGTAGTTGTACAGGCAGGTGAACGGGCAGAAGTTCTCGTAGCCTTCCACGAGAAGTCCTTCCTTGTCCATATCGGTGAATCCCCACGGGCCTTTGATCCGATCGCACCCCTTGGCTTTTCCCCACGCCGCCACGGCATCGAGCAGGGCTTTCAGCACCTCTATGTCCTCGATGAAGTCGAGCCAGCCGAAACGGACGGTTTCTTCCTTCCATTTTTCGTTGGCTCTGTGGTTTATAATCGCTGCAACGCGGCCGACTATCTTTCCGTCCTTCCAGGCCAGATACAATTCTGACTCTGAATATTCGTATGCTCCGTTCGATTTCGGATTAAATGTATCGTACTCATCGCCTTCCAGCGCCGGGACCCAGTTCTCGCAGTCTTTATAGAGCTCCAGAGGGAACTTCACGAACAGTTTGAGATCCTTTCTGCCGGTCACGCTTGTGATCTTGACATCCATAGGTTCGGTTTATTAATTTCGCAAATGTAGCAAAAATGTTCTTTTTTGTCCACATTTTCGCAATTTTCTATTATTTCTCCATCATCCTCCTGTTACCCATCACTTCCTGTTACCCCTCACTTCCTTTCTCCTTTCTCCTGCTGGAAGTTGTCTTCGGTTCTTATATCTCATCAGAAAATTTCGCCGTTGTCCGTAAAAAGGCAGGGTTTTACGGACAAGTTGGTCTGAAAAGAAGGTTTGTCCGTAAAAAGGCAGGGTTTTACGGACAAGTTGGTCTGAAAAGAAGGTTTGTCCGTAAAAAGGCAGGGTTTTACGGACAAGTTGGTCTGAAAAGAAGGTTTGTCCGTAAAAAGGCAGGGTTTTACGGACAAGTTGGTCTGAAAAGAAGGTTTGTCCGTAAAAAGGCAGGGTTTTACGGACAAGTTGGTCTGAAAAGAAGGTTTGTCCGTAAAAAGGGGTGTTTTTACGGACAAACTATTCCTACGTTGCGGCAGTCGCGCCAAGCTGCGCGACAGAAATCCATTCCCCCGGCCGCTACGCATCTGTCAGCCTCTGAGCAAGCAATCCATTCTCCCGGCCGCTACACATCTGTCAGCCTCTGAGCAAGCAATCCATTCTCCCGGCCGCTGTGCGTCCAATTCTGTCGCGCATCTTCCGAAGCCTCCGCGGTGAGGGCGGTAAGCGTTTCCGCGTTGACATCGAAGGCCATAAAGAAAGGTGCATCGAAAAGCCGGATAAACGTTTTAGAAGCTGTTTTGAAATAATTCCTCTCTTTTATTATACGGCCTTTCCGGCCATTTTCATCTTCGTCATCGGTCACGTAGCCACCGCTACGCTCCCTCTTCCTAAGCTGAAACTGTCTCGAAAATTCCGCATACTAAAATTCGGGAACCATTTCAAAACAGCTTCTTAGTCCGTCATCTCGATGTCCTCAAGTACATCGAGATGACCATATTCCCGGGGATTCCCGGCAACTCGATGCATTGGCTGTCTAATTCGTGCGGCACATCGCTCCGCGCACCTGCCAGAGGACCACTCCGACGGAAACCGAGACGTTCAGCGAGTGCTTGCTGCCCC
>CAVEHG010000300.1:0-2259 GCA_963615405.1 bacterium
GTAGGAATAGAAGCATTCGGACAGCACGCTCTTTATCCTGTATCCGAGAACCTCCCGAAGAAGCGAGTCAAGTTCGCCGAAGCGCCGATCATCCGCGGCGGACTCCCGGGCGAAAACCCTCTCGGTCTTGAGCTCGCCGAGAAGAGCCTTCAGGCTGTCGTTGCCGGAACTCAGAACCGCATCCTCTATCAGCGGGGCGATGACCGCGCCCGTCCCCTTCAGGAACAGAGCCGTGTTGTATACCCATCTGGAATCCGAATTGTTGTAGTTCACGGCCATATACGGAATCAGTTCGGGGAAATATAGCCCGCCCTCAAACGCATACTCGTCCAGCGAGGCGAAAGACGACTCCGTCGGAGAAAGATAGTTCACGCCCGTAAGGTATACCCCCGTCAGCCAGTCGTCCACATCCGCGTCCCTTTTCTTCATCAGCCGTCTGATCCGGGCGTTTTCGCTGATCGATGCCAGGTCATACTTAGCGTACGCCAGCATCTCATCTGCGGCCATGCCGTCAACGGCCGGCTGCAACGTGTCGTGAACGTATTTATACGGATTGTCCGGATAGAAGGGGATGTCTTCCGTGACGGAGGACATCGCCTCGAGAGCCAAGGCCGCCTTTCTGTACTTCTTTTCTTTCAGCAGAGTCTTATAACGCAGGTATAAGGGGTCCGTAAAGAAACGGTTGTAGTAGCCCGGGACATCCCCTCCCCTGTCGGGAGAAAACAGCTGCGCACGGGATGTCAGCAGGCTCTCCCATCTTCTCGAATGACCAATATACCTGTCGGTGTACTTCCCCGCTTTGGGATTGTTCAACTGATAAGCATAACGGGCGCGGACATCCTGAAAGAAAAGACAATAGTAATTTAAATATCCGACCATATTGGCAGACGTCTCAATGCCTTCGCAGGCGTAGTCGTACAGTTTCCTTGCCGTCGAATCGTTCACGGGGAAGTCCCGCTCAATCAGCTGGATAGCATAGTAGAGACTCTTCGTCCTGAGGAAATCCTGAGGCTTGAATCTTCTGTCATATATGCCCAGCTCCCATTTCCAGCCCATCGCAAGCGAATCGATCGCAAGCATCCCGTTCAAGTCATCAGTAACTATGCATTTCTGCAATATGGGGTTCAGCGTTTCATATTTGTCCCGAGCCCTGAGAAGAGACTGTTTGTAAAAGAAGTCCTGAATGTCAGACGGGAAACCGTTCATTGATGACAGATAGTGCAGTTCGACAAACGGATTGTCTGAACCGGGGGTACGGTACAAAGAATCTATTCTGCCTCTCAGTTCCTTGTCCGGAACTGAATCGGCGCTGAAAATATACTCCTCGACCCTGACGGTATCCAACGGGACTTCGGGTTCGGTAAAATTCAACGCATTGTAAATGTCGTCACGGGACAAGTAGTGTTTCTTACAAACAATCTTTCGATAGGTATCGTCAATGCCCCAGATACGGTCAAAAACATCAGCGACAATGGACAGTGGTAGATAAAATATTTCAAACCAAATAAATGCGACAAAAATCTTCATGAGGACTTTTGTTATTATTCGGTAAGCCCTATAAAGCGAGGAATGGCCATTACGAAAACTTTTACACTGAGACTTCCAATTTTCTAAGATTCCCTTACGTTCCAGATAACGGTAAAGGAATAACAGCAGAAAGAATATA
Organism: bacterium; assembly: GCA_963615405.1. Classification (GTDB taxonomy): domain Bacteria; phylum Bacteroidota; class Bacteroidia; order Bacteroidales; family UBA932; genus Cryptobacteroides. The sequence continues at coordinate 1,667 of CAVEHG010000300.1, forward strand.
GCCGCAGCTATGCCTAAAATGACGGCGAGATCTATCCAGTCCTTCCCCTGAAGATAGTGCGCATGAGAAGTTGACGGTATGTCGTTCAGAACGACGTCATCCATAGACTGACCCTTTACCTAATAGACCTCCTTCAGCACGCGGGCGGCCTCCTCGGCATAGCGGCTGTCAGACGCGGCGATTGAACGGAGAGCGCGTTTGGCCTTGTGGACCTTCTTCTCCTTCATGAGCGTGAGCGCACGGTACCACTCCACCTGGCTGCGGTCTTCCGTAAGGCTCTGCCGGGCTATGATGTCCGAATCGTCGTCACTGAGCTGCGAGAGGTTCTCGTCTATGTCGGCGGCCGCCTCATCAAGATACGAGAGGGCGGCGGCATAGTCTTCGGCGTTGTAGGAACTTGCCGCTTTCTCCAGCAGGTCCGGTGTGTCTCCTCTGAAGATCTGCAGTTCCAGACTGGAAGGGGCGTAATCGAATCCCGAAGCCGCCATCCTGGCATTGTGAGGCAGGATAATGGCAAGAGACAGCGATGCGGCCACGGCAAAGGCCACCACCGCTCTTTTTAGATAATGAGGTTGTTGTATTTCTCTACCGGC
>CAVEHG010000301.1:0-2257 GCA_963615405.1 bacterium
AGCTTGGACAACGCGGCGGCTATATCGCTCCCGTCCGCGCCTGTGACACCGATGACCAGACCGGTGCGGTTTATAACTGATTCCAGAACTCCGGTCATTCCGGCACCGAGAGCCGCAAAGTCCCAGTTCTCGTCCTGCTTTTTCAGCCAGTCGTAGAATTTAATTCCGCTTATGTATTCGCCCGCCACGCCCGAGGGGAAAAGCTGGGCATTTACGCGGCCGAGAGCCACGGCATTGCCGGACATGACAACCTGCTGGAAAAGCTGCATCTTTGCCTGACGGAGTATATCGTGCGAGGCGTCGTCAGAAGCAACAGTCTCTGTCAGTATCTCGATAACCAGCTTCAGAGCCGCGTCAAGATTGCTTTTCAGGGCACTGAAGCCTACGGAGAGCTTTACAAGTGTTTTCGTGGGATCTTCGGAAGAAACAAACACGGCCGGAGATACTCCGAAATCGCCGCAGAGCAGACGGAGACTGTTGAGGATTTCATCGGCGCTGTGAGTGCGCGTGGCGGTCTGCCCCAGCAGAGACGAGGCAAAGGACAGGTATGAGAGGTCATCCTCAGTGCATCCGTCCGCGTCAAAATACATGTTTACATAGACAATGCCGCTGGTGTTGAGATCGTGCTCGAGCACCGTTATACCTGACTGCACGGTTTCTTCGGTGGGTATTTTCTCGGGCTCCGTGGGAATGTCTTCCTTGGAAAGCTGGGGAATAGTTGCGAGAACCTCGGGTGTGTCCTCGCTGTTTTGCCATGAAAGCAGTTTTTCCTGGCGCTCGGCAACGGCCTGACGTTCTTCAGCCGTCCAGGCGGAGGACTCGCTGTCCGCGCGTGCCTGTTCGGCGGCACGGCGCTCCTCACCGACGGTGACGGAGGGGCGCAGGATTACTCTGGCACTGTGAGGATTATCAAGCAGGATCTCACGGATGAGATTTTCAAAATACCCGTCCGCCATTTTGCGCTTCAGCCCGACAAACAGATCGCCTACTTCAAGATTTGCCGCGGGGTCTCCGCCGTAGAGCCAGCTTTCGAGTATACCGAAGCCGATAATCAGCCCCTGAGGATAGTAGCCGTAATCACGCTCGCGGAGTTTGAATTCAGTGTTCGCCATAACGGCCTCAAGCTGTGAGTGGTCGAGGCCGTTCTCCGCCAGAGAGGTGAGCTGGGCGCGTATGAGTTCCTCCAGAGCGGGAATGTTCTCGTCTTTGATGTTTTTGATGTCCAGCATCATCAACGGCTGCATGATGCCGTCGGAGACGCCCATATTGACTTCCTCGGCATACCCGGCCGCCAGAATCGCCTTGGGAAGGGGAGATTGGTTGGTGCCGCAGAGTACGTCCGCCAGAACCTGGGAGGCAACGAGCTTTTCGCGGTCACTGAACAGAGAGATAACCTTGCCGTATGTCAGTCTGGTCTTGCCGTCGGGGTTCTCGCCCGGAGCCAGTTCATAGAAGCCCTCGGATTCCCCGGAGACGGGTGCCTGAACGGCAGGCGGTGCGATGCGCTCCGTTTTTTCGAATCCGGAGAGGTATTCATCGTTGATGATGCCGAGAACCTTTTCAATATCCAGATCGCCGTCCAGAAATACGTAGGCGTTGGACGGAGAATAGAAGCGACGATGGCTGTCCAGAAACTCCTCGTACGTGAGCGTGGGGATAACGGCGGGGTCGCCGCCGGAAACATAGCCGTAGGGCGAATCGGGGAAGAGCAGACGGTTGATCTCATTGTCCACCAGAGTATCGGCGCTGGCGAAAGCGCCTTTCATTTCATTGAAGACGACGCCCTTGTAGCTGGCCTGACCGGATTCATCCAGCTCGTAGTGCCAGCCCTCCTGGTAGAAGATTTCGGGTTTTGAATAGATCGAGGGGCAAAACACGGCGTCCAGATACACACGCATGAGATTTATAAAATCCTTATCGTTGCGGCTGGAGATGGGATAAACGGTTTTGTCCGGGAAGGTGAGAGCGTTCAGAAAAGTATTCATCGAGCTTTTCATAAGCTCCACAAAGGGCTCTTTGACGGGGAATTTGTCGGAGCCGCAGAGCACGGAATGTTCGAGAATGTGAAACACGCCGGTGTCGTTCCAGGGCAGGGTCTCAAATGCGATGCCGAAGGTCTTGTTTTCCTCATCGCGTTTGACCCAGACCAGTTCAAGTCCGGTTTTGTCATGAGTCATCTGATATAGAACGGCGCTGAGCTCGGGAAGTTCTCTGATGCCGGTGATGCTGAATCCGTGGAGATTTGAGAAATCCATAA
>CAVEHG010000302.1:0-2251 GCA_963615405.1 bacterium
TGCCCCGCATTGCGGTAGCGGACCTTATGGAATTCGATGCCTTCGGAAAGCTGCTGCGCAATAGATTTCCCGGGACTGCTGTAGCCCGGATGGAAGGCCGCATTGTCACAGTATGTGCAGCCGCCCCATCCCACGGTCCCGTCCCTGTTCGGACAGGTGAAGCCCGCATCGATCACGAGTTTCTGCAGCCTCTCGCCATATTTCGCACGGCTGTAGCCCACATAGGTCCGGTATCTCTTGCCGTCCGGAAATTCCGGCAACAATCCGTCCTGACATCCGGTCCGGCCCCCGGCCAGGCCCTCTCCAAAATCCATATAACTCACTGATTCTCCTCGGCCAGAAGGGCTATTATCTTGTCCATCAGGAAATTGATGCGTGTGACATCCACTATCGTATTGTTCGCAATGATAGAGAACACAATGGTGTCGGTATCGGCCTTCGAAGAGTCTGCAGGCAGTATATAGCCGCTGAAACCGCGCACTCCGCCCATACTTCCGCTCTTCATAAACACCCGGCTTCTGATGGAATCAGGCGCCGTCCTCATACGGCTTACCATCGTCCCCCTGCCGGGGCCCGGAAGGGTGTAGAGAAAGTCTGCGCTGCGCACAGCCGCGAGGTAGTCCGTAAAGAACGAAGGGCAGATATAATTCTTTCTCGAAAGCCCGCTTCCGTCTGCTATCTGAACGCTTTCCGGCTTGAGGGAGAGGGCGCGCAGCGCCGCGTTTTCGGCCACGGCGCAGGAATCATAACAGGATGATCCTGTGCGTTTTATGGAAATGGCACGAAGCAGGGTCTCAGCATAGAAATTGTCGCTCTCATAATTGGTCTTCCGGGCTATCTCCTTAAGGGTGGGGGACTGATATTCGCCCAGAACCGCAAGCTCATTGGACGGGACGGCATTGGCCGTCAAGGCCTCCCCGGAAAAATTGCGGAGCCTCCCGCGACCGTCGATGTCGGCAGGGCCTTCGCTCACGCGGATGCCGCCGGATTCGAGGTAGCGGAAGAAGTAGTATGCGCAGGTCAGCGCTCCGAAACGGTTGCTGCCGGCGAGGCGGTATGTCCTGTGTCTTGCCGGGAGGCTGCCGCGGATTTCGCCGACCGGAGCGAGATCGGTGTTGAAGTATGCGAGAGTGTTCGAGGAGCCTTCCGCTCCGGTCAATGCCTTGACTCTGAGCTCTATCCACGGTGTTTCCGGGAAAGCTGTGCGCACTTTCAGGCTGTCGCCCGCCGCGGCCCCCGGCACGATTTCGAACTCCTGGATGTTCTCGTAGAAGCTCAGCGCAGTCAGCGGGGCGCCGTAGTCTGTTCCGAGGTCCTCGTACTGCCAGCTCGGATGCTCACTCTCGCCGTCATACTTCCGCCCGTCTCCGACCACGTGCCCCTCAATGCGGGTGATCCCCGCGTCACGGATGTACTTTTCCCACGCGCAGAACGTGCTGAGAAGCGGCGGGGACACCGAGTCTCTCGCCCCCAGCGTCGGATCGCCGCCGCCCACTATATAGAGGTCCCCCCTGAGCACTCCGTCTTCGATGCGCCCGCTGTAGGCGATGGTCGTGCGGAAGCGGTAGTCGCTTCCCAGCTCCCTGAGTGCCAGGCCGGTGGATAGAATCTTGGTGTTGGACGCCGGGAGCAGGCGGAGATCCGGGTTGTACTCGGCGACCGCCCGGCCGTCCAATGTCCTGGCGCTCACGCCCCACGCCGCCTGGCGGAGCTCCTCGCCGGTTTTCAGCTGGTCGATATATTTCTGCGCCTTCGTCTGCGCCTGCAGCGCGACGGTCAGAAATAAGGTGTAAAATACAATAACTCCAAACTTTCTCATAACGCACAAAAGTAATCAATTTTTCGCTACGCTTTCCAAGGAAGACCATTTTGCGAATTTGACATCTGTTTTGTGGGATTTTCGGCCGCCTCTAGGTCGCTGACTGTCCCGGAGAAACGTTTTAATGGGATTCCCATATTTTTGCCTCGTCCCAGAATCATTTCAAAATAGCTTCTTAGGGCGCTGCTTGCACTCGAAGGTGTATCGAGGTGACGGGGAAACGTTTTATTCGGTCACCTCGATGTAATTCGTGACATCGGAATGCCCGTTTTTCCGCAAATTCCGTCATCTCGTTGCACTCATCTGATTTCTTGATTATCACAAACGAAAAAAGGATGGCCGGTCGGTCATCCTTTTTCGTTGTCTCAGTTCAGCTCGTAGCGGGAGTGGGGCATGATCCCACGACCTCCGGATTATGAATCCGACGCTCTA
>CAVEHG010000303.1:0-2250 GCA_963615405.1 bacterium
CTGCCGAGTTTTGGCAGTATGCATCCGTTCCTTTGCCGGTGAAACAATCAAATGCTTATGGAAGAGACTATCAACACCAGCCCGGCTAATGCCGAAATAAAGCTCAAAAACTCTAAGAGAAAGCTTCGCGCGGCGCTCGCCGACAGCAGCTACCGCCCGTCTTCGGTGCCGCTTCCAGTCTTGCTTGACTGCGATGAATTCCTAAACAGCCAGGCAGTCCTTCCCGTCGCCGTAGGTCGCGACACCGAAGGGAAGCCAAAAATCATCGACCTTGCCGAAGCTCCGCACATCCTGATGGCGGGCGCTACCAAGCAGGGCAAGACCACGGCGGTGCATTCGCTGATACTGTCGCTTCTGCGCTCGCGCACGTCCGACGAGCTGCGGTTCGCCTTCATCAATCCGAAAGGCTTTGAGCTGAAGGCGTACAAAAGCCTGAGCAGCAATTATATTCTTGTCATTGTAGTGAAACTCAACCGATTTGGCCTCTATCCACCCTGATGTAAAACATTCCGGACTAATCATACTGTTTCGCAGAATCAATCAAAGACTTTGTTTCCTGTTCCAGGCCTCTGCGTCTGGAATAACGCATCAACCGCTGGACGTTTATCGAAAAGAGGTCGAAAGCCCTGGCGAACATATTAAGACTTTCGGAACCTCTCAAATAGTCAAAGTCGGAGTCAGCCTGGATGTCCACCAGCAGTTTCTCAAGGGTAGGGACTACAATCCCTTCCGTTTTTGCATTCGGCGACTCGGAAACCAGAGCCTTTACTATAACGCACCGCTTCTTCAAATCTATGTAGTCATAGACAAACTGTCTGTCCGGCTGGCGGAAAACATCCCTGTCTTCATCTTTCAGTCTGCCGAAGACATTTTCCACGACATCCCTGTTAGTCTCGACATAAATTGCGTTGTTTATTGAAAGATGATGCTGAAGCGGCGCAAAGATGCTGCCTTCATATACACAGAAATCAGCAAAAGGGAGAGATGCTTTAAGACTCATATAAACGCCCTTCACATCATCCGACGGCGAATACGAGAACTCCTGCCTCTTCCTGAGAGTATACGCGCCGTCTCCGACTCTTTCCAGTTTTCCGGCCCGGAACATAGAGCTGAGATATTGACGGACGGTCACGATGTTTATGGCACAATCGGATGAAATCTCCTTTGCGCTGATGACATCGTGACTATCCGCATACTGCAATATGATGTCCTTAATATCCATCTTTCATCTTAGATGTGACAAAGGCAATATAAAATCGGCAATAAATAAAATTTCTTGCCAATTTTATATGAAGTTAAGAATTACCGGATTGAGAGGACGCGGACTATACAATCGGGTCGCCGCAGAACTTCCTTCTCCCGCACCCCTTGCAGCGGAATCCGGCCCAGACGCTGTCGAAGTGGTTCATCGCCGCCTGCACGAGCTCGGGGCTGTCCGTCAGGATGCCGGCCTCGAAGTTGCGGCGCGAAGTCCCCTTCATCCCGATTCCCGCGCCGGTGAGATTGGCGGAGCCGATGTAGGCGAGCGCCCCGTCAAACACCAGAATCTTGAAGTGCACCCTCGGGCAGAGCGCCCTCTCGAGGCGGGTCGCCAGGACCGGATACCTGTCGAACTCATCGCGGAAGATGGGCCCTGGCTCCTTGGCGTGGATGAGTCTTACTAGCATCGAAGCGGTTAATGTTTCCGTGCTTGTTGTTATCGTTGTAAATATTGCTAACTTTGCAGTTACGAAACCACCGTTTCGGAAATGGCTATTTCGGAACTTGATTCAAAATTATGCTGATATGAGATTCTATGATCGTGAAAATGAGATTGCTTCCCTGCGGGAAATCCGTGAAATGGCAAAGCAAAACGCCCGGTTCACCGTGGTGACGGGGCGCAGACGCATCGGAAAAACTTCCCTCGTATGGAAGGCGTATGAGGATGAGCCCGCTTTGTATTTCTTCGTCGCGAGGAAGGCTGAACCGGAACTCTGCGAGGACTTCAGAAGTGAAATCGAGAACAAGCTAGGAATCCCGGTGATGGGGCGCACGCAAAGGTTCTCCGACATATTCGAGTATCTGATGAAACTCTCATCCTCGCGTTCATTCACCCTTTTCATAGACGAGTTCCAGGAATTCTTCCGGGTGAACAAGTCCATATTCAGCGATATGCAGCGCATCTGGGACCTGTACAGCCCCGCCTCGAAGATAAACCTTGTCGTCTGCGGCTCGATATATTCGATGATGACAAAAATCTTCAAGGACAAG
>CAVEHG010000304.1:0-1340 GCA_963615405.1 bacterium
AGAGAACGCGGCGCAGGGAATTTCCGAGCGTGATACCGTATCCTCTCTCCAGGGGTTCGATTATAAACTTTCCGTTTCTGCCATCTTCACTCAGATTGATCGTCGCAATATTCGGCTTTTCAATCTCAATCATGTACTAATAACCCTCCGTTTCCAATGTTTGCAAATCCACACATTTGCTGTTGCGCAATCTCTCGCAAGGGGAAAGCCTCCAAAGCCAAGCCGGACAGAGGTCAGGTCAGGCAACCGTCGGATGTGGTAAGGTGGGGAACCGTAAGGGAACATCCTTTGCGATTCCGCCGCCATCCATACCGTCGTCCATGAAACGGAGTGCTTCATGGATGATCCCATACTTCCCAGATCCATGCAAAAGGAGACCGGGAAACGCTCTCGTGAAAGCGCGCTCTGGGGGATTATTATTTGGAGTAGAACTCGACGATAAGCTGTTCTTCGAACGGGAAGTCGATATCGTCACGCTTCGGCAGAGCAATCACCTTTGCGGTAGCGTTGGCGTGGTCGATTTCAAGCCACTTCGGGATCACAGCGGTTTCAGAGGTTTCAACGAGCATCTTGAACTTTTCGGAAGCCTTGCTCTTTTCGCGGAGCGCGATTACGTCGCCGACCTTGCAGATAATGGACGGGATGTCCACTTTCTTGCCGTTCAGGGTGAAGTGTGCGTGACGAACCATCTGACGTGCTTCCTTACGGCTGGATGCGAGACCCATTCTGTATACAACGTTGTCGAGACGGCACTCGAGGATGGTGAGCATATTTTCACCGGTAACGCCAGCCTTCTTGTCGGCTTTTACGTAGTATTCATAGAACTGCTTTTCCTGAACACCGTAGTAACGGCGTGCGGTCATCTTTTCTCTATGCTGGAGACCGTATTCCTTGATGGTCTTGCGGCCTGCACCGTGCTGACCCGGAACCGTGGCACGACGAGCGACGGCGCACTTATCGGAGAGGCAGCGGTCGCCCTTGAGGAAAAGCTTTTTGCCTTCTCTGCGGCAGAGCTTGCAGGAAGGACCAGTATATCTTGCCATGTGTATTTTCCTCCTAAATTATACTCTTCTGCGCTTCGGCGGACGGCAACCGTTGTGCGGGATCGGGGTAACGTCCTTGATGAGGGTGATGTCAAGACCGGTAGTCTGGAGTGCGCGGATAGCGGCTTCACGACCATTGCCGGGACCCTTTACATATACTTCCACCGTCTTCATACCATGTTCCATAGCTCCCTTTGCGGCAGCTTCGGCAGCGGTCTGTGCAGCGAACGGCGTGTTCTTCTTGGAACCCTTGAAGCCCATGCCGCCGGAGGATGCCCACGATACGGTGTTGCCCAT
>CAVEHG010000304.1:1350-2245 GCA_963615405.1 bacterium
AGATATTGCATTACCCTGAACATCGGTTATGGTAACGATGGTATTGTTGAAGGTAGAGCGGATGTGTGCGTGACCTTTTTCAATATTCTTCCGGTCGCGACGCTTCTTGATGACTTTCTTAGCAGCTACTTTAGCCATTTCGTCCTCTCACTCCTTTATTACTTCTTCTTGTTGGCAATCGTCTTAGCCGGGCCTTTTCTGGTTCTTGCGTTGGTCTTGGTTCTCTGACCACGCACAGGGAGACCCTTTCTGTGACGGATGCCGCGATAGCAGTTGATCTCCACGAGCCGCTTGATGTTCATGGCGACTTCACGACGGAGTTCACCTTCTACGGTGTATTCATTTTCGATGACGTCACGCAGCTTTGCGATGTCGTCCTCGGTCAGATCCTTTGCACGGATGTCGGGATTGATGCCGGTTTTCTTGAGAATATCGTTCGCGCTTTTTCTGCCGATACCATAAATGTAGGTAAGAGCGATTTCCACACGCTTCGAATTCGGAATATCAACACCGGAAATACGAGCCATTTGCTTCTTCCACCTTTCTCTGGTTCTTCAATTAACCCTGTCTCTGCTTGTGCTTCGGGTTCTCGCAGATCACCATCACATGACCGTGACGCTTGATGATCTTGCACTTTTCGCAGATCTTTTTTACGGAAGGCTTAACTTTCACAGTATAATTCCACCTTTCTTCTTGTTTGTTCCACGTCCGGGACAGAACGCGGAACGTGCCGTGCGAAAGAACGAATCTCGTTCCTCCGCTGTTTTGGATCGGGCGCGGCAGACCGAATTGTCTGTCAGGCTCGTCCGGGTATGCCGGAGATCGGGCGCGACGGGAAATGCGAAACCGTCAACGCCGGCGGGAAAACCGGCCTCTCCGCCAAGCAACTCTTTGT
>CAVEHG010000305.1:0-2242 GCA_963615405.1 bacterium
CCATCGCCAAGGAAGACTACGAGACCATGATCGACGATCTGCTCACGATGTCCGAAATCATTCAGTGCGTTGCAGATATGCGCACACAGGATGTAAAGGCAATCCGTGAGTTCGCCAAGTTCGTCCCCGCCTTCGCTTCCTTTGAGAAAAACCGCCTGAGCCTCTATCGTGAGGCGGCGAAGGAAGCTGAGGACATCTTTGACCGCTGGGCAGACGAGTTTGATGAACTCGACGAGGACTTCATGGAAGATGAAGACTACGAGCCGGACGAGTATTACTCCGACTAATATGCGCTCAAATCAGAAGAAAGGAGCTGGTTTTTATAGAGCTTGACATCATTCATACCGGCGACTGTCTCAACATCCTGAAAACGCTGCCCGATGACAGCGTTCATTGCTGTGTGACGTCCCCTCCGTATTACGCGCTCCGTGATTACGGCATGGAGGCTCAGATCGGCAGAGAGACAACGCCGAAGGAATATATCTCGCGCCTGACGGAAGTGTTTACCGAAGTCAGGCGCGTTTTGCGTCCGGATGGTACGCTCTGGCTGAACATCTCGGACACCTACGCCGGGAAAGGCAATCAGGGTGACTTCGTTGACCCGAAGAACCCCAACGGCAGAAACGGTCAGGCTGTGGCTCTCAACAACAAGGTTGAGGGCTGCAAGGCAAAGGACATGATCGGCATCCCGTGGATGCTGGCTTTTGCCCTCCGCGATACCGGCTGGTATCTGCGCAACGACATCATCTGGATGAAGGATAACCCCATGCCGGAGAGCGTCAAAGACCGCTGCGCCCGCTGCTATGAGCATATTTTCCTGTTCTCCAAGTCGAAGAAGTATTTCTTTGACTACAAGGCGATCTCCGAACCGATTGCTCCCGCAACGGCAGAACGCCTCAAGCGCGGCATGAAGGGCGGCAACAAATACGGCAAGCCCGTTCCCGGTCAGCCTCAGCCGCAGACCATCAACCGCCCGCGTGAACATGGGGCAATCAAGGACGGCGACATCAATCCGCTCCGCAACAAGCGCGATGTCTGGAAGATCAACACCGTCCCCTTCAAGGGCGGTCACTACGCCGCCTACCCTCCGAAGCTGGTTGAGACCTGTCTTCTCGCCGGTTGTCCAGAAGGCGGCATTGTGCTTGACCCGTTCATGGGGAGCGGCACAACCGGCATGGTTGCCGCACAGATGGGGCGGCATTTTGTGGGCGTAGAGCTGAATCCTGAATACACCGAGCTTGCCTACAAGCGGATTGGAGGTGAAATCTGATGGCGAAGGAACCGGAACTTAAAGCCCGCGACAAGGTAGTCGTGCGGATGACACGGGAAGGTGCAGTTGAAGAAAATCTGACTGCTGGCACCGAGCAGCGTGTGTCAAAGCGGCTGGAAGATGCAGAGCTGGTGAAGCCCGTTGAGACAGCCGAGTCTTCCGAAGCCCTTTCTGCGGAGGAACAGAAAAAGGTGCAGATGCGCCGTCAGCAGCGTCAGTTTCAGGCGGAACACGCTGAGGATAACGACACTCAGCCGTCCTCTGAAACATCCGTCACAGAAGAGAAAAAGCCGGAAAATCCACCCCAGAATGTACCCGAACCGCTGCCCTCATCGGAAACGCCGTTCAAGCCTCCTGTTTTGGAGCAGCACGGTGTTTCTTCTCATACCGGCACAGTGATTGCCGAAACGGTTGTCACGCACAAGCTGCGCAAGACCTCTGCGGTTGAAGCAGTGGATGCGGATGCCGTTCTCTCCCAAGCGGCGGAAACTGCCTCCACAAAACCGGTCTCGGACGATGCCGTTCCGCCCACGAAGCGGATGCAGAAGCTCGAAAGAAAGTCTGAGAAGGCGCATGAGCGTCTGGATGCCGCCCGTGAGAAGCTGCCCACGCACAAGGTTCTCAAGAAAGAGCGCGTCTTTGATGAAGAGACCGGCAAGGGCAAAACCCGCCTTCATTTTGAGGATGAGCTGAAAAAGCCGAAGGGCAAAGGCAAGCTGCAATTTGAAGCGGATAAAACCGTCCGCAAGGTCGGTGACACCCTCGCTTCCGGCATTCACGGCAAAATCCATGAGGTCGAACAGGAAAACTCGGCGGTTGAGGCGGCGCATAAGACGGAGATCGCCGCCGAGACTGCCGCCCGGCATTTCAGTCATCATCGGGAAAACAGCGTCAACAAGCCCTATGAAAAGGTCTCCAAGCTGGAACATAAGGCGGATGTTGCTGACGCGAAGCTCCAATATGAGAGAAATC
>CAVEHG010000306.1:0-613 GCA_963615405.1 bacterium
GCATTGCGCAGGCGATTCTCTGCGAGGAACCATCCATCCGACTGAGACCGTGCGGCATCTGCGGTGCCTGCCGAAGAGTCATCAGCGGTAGCCATGAGGATGTGGTTCGGATGGAGCGAAGCGGCAAGCGCGAATACCGTGTCAAAGAGGATGCGGTTCCTTTCATGCAACGACTCGCGTTGACTCCATATGGCCAATATAACGTCGCCCTGATTCTCGAAGGCGAGGCGCTGAGCGATGTGGTCCAGAACAAGATTCTGAAGACCCTCGAGGAACCGCCGGAAGGCACCATTATCCTGATTGCCGTTTCCAACCGCAAGATGCTCCTGCAGACGGTGCAATCCCGCTGCGTGACGCTGCGAGATTCCGGCGAGGCGGTTCCGGATGACGACTCGGAAATGCTGGCCATCTGGAATCAGAAATATTTTTTCCAATACAGAAAACAAATCGACGAGAAGATCAAGACCCCGGACGATGCCCTGCGCTTCCTGGATGCGCTGGAGCGTCACGCGAACCGAGATTACGACGTGGAACTGGTGCTCCGCGCGGAGGAGGCGCGGAAAGACCTGCTTCTCGACATGGGAACGAAGCCGGCGCTCAAACGCCTCTACCT
>CAVEHG010000306.1:623-2240 GCA_963615405.1 bacterium
GAGCTAGCGTAAGGCCGTGACAGTACGTTCAGGAGGAACCTTCCAACCAGAAATTCCCGGGTAGAGGGCTTCAAACGGAAGCTACTAAGCGGAATGTTTCGAGAGGGAGGTCAAGGACCGGCGCCGCAATCGACGCGTCGCCGCGGATTCCGGGATATAGAAACGGAGGATATGACATCAATGACAGAAATTGTCGGAGTAGGTTTTATCAAGGCAAGTAAGACCTATTATTTCGACCCCAGAGGGGAACAATACAGAATGGGCGAACTGGTCATCGTGGAGACCAGCCGCGGTATGGAGCTGGGACACATCTCCATTGCGAACCGTGAAGTGGAGGATTCGGAAATTGTTGCGCCGCTAAAAGCAATTGAGCGTCGCGCTACCGATGACGACCTGGCGCACTACCGGGAGAACCTAGCGAAGCGTGAGTCCGCGATGAAGGTCTGCGAATCCAAGATTAAGAAGCACAATCTGGACATGAAGCTGGTGGACGCGGAATACACCATCAACGGATCGAAGGTGATTTTCTACTTCTCCGCCGATGGCAGAGTGGATTTCCGGGAGCTGGTCAAGGACCTGGCATCGCATTTCCACATGAGAATCGAGCTTCGGCAGATTGGCGTTCGGGATGAAGCCAGAATGCTAGGTGGCATCGGCATCTGCGGAAGACCGTTCTGCTGCAGCCGTTGGCTTCACGACTTCCAGCCGGTATCCATCAAGATGGCGAAGCAACAGAATCTGTCGCTGAACCCGTCCAAAATTTCCGGTTGTTGCGGCCGACTCATGTGTTGCCTCAACTTCGAGAACAAGACGTATCAGGAATTGCGAAAGGGCATGCCGAACGTCGGCGAACGCATCATGACGCCGGATGGCCCGGCGAAGGTGATGAACGTTGACCTGTTCAATGGAAAGATTGACGTTCGGATGTTCGAGAAGAATACCGATAGAGATAGTGATTCGAAGGACGGCAATAAGGACGACCGGGAGGAGATTCTTTCTCAGGGGATGACGACTTATTTCAAGCATGAAATCAGCCGAATCGAGAAGAAGGAAACTCACAATAATAACAATAGCAATAGCGGCAAGGGAAACGGCAGCAATAGCAAGAATAACAACAATAACAGCGGAAACAGCAAGAAAAAAAAAGGCCGCAAGGGTCACAAGCGGAGTCCGATTATCGACGATGAGGATGCCGAGAATCTGGATGATGAGACCTTGAAGGAACTGGAGATGCTGACGCGGGATTAAGACCGGACGGATTCGCTAACGGGAGATGAAAACAGGGAAATACACAGGTTGGAGATGGGAAGAAGCACGAGTGGACAACCGGATGAAATCGGATTTGGTGGATTGCAGCTGATTCAGGGGCAGGGTTTTCGCTTCGGAATCGACGCCATTCTCCTGGCGGCTTTTACGGCCGGGGAGACCGGCGGCATTGGTATTCGAAACACGCTTCGCCGTGCGGACGCGAATCGCCGAGGTGCCCAATTCGCTCCGAACATCTGCGATATGGGCTGCGGCAGCGGCATTGTGTCCCTGGTTCTTTCTCACAAAATCCCGAATTCCAGCATCACAGGTGTGGAAATTCAGGCGGAGGAAGCAGCGAGAGCCACAGAG
>CAVEHG010000307.1:0-378 GCA_963615405.1 bacterium
GCTCATGACTGTCCACAAGGCCTATTCCGGGATAGACCCCATTCTTTCCGAAACCGTGACGCTTCCCGATTTGGCGGACCGCGAGCGTAAGGTGCTGTTCTTCTTTGACGAGTCGGACCAGCTGGCCGTGGCGCTTCGGAACAAAATCATTGAAGATGAAGTGGAGAAAGGTTCTCCACTGCGTCTGAACATCTATAAGACCTTCCTTTCCTATGAGGCTCTTCTGAGGGACTACGGCTCCGTCACGAGCGAGTATCACAAGTCTCTTTCGGACAATCTTCGCAAAGGCCATGAGGTCTTTCAGAAAAAGTGGATGGGCGGCGGCTATAAGACGGAGCTGAAGAACGGCGAATATAGAATCATTGAGCCGTTCAAGAA
>CAVEHG010000307.1:388-2225 GCA_963615405.1 bacterium
GTTCAAGAATATCCTGCCTATGGATGCGGGAGAAATCGAGGCCTGCCGCAAGGGGGTGTTTTTCTGCGGACCCTGTTTCAGACTCGATTTCGGCAGAGGCAGAAACGGAGATGACCGATACTCTTTTATCTGCGCCGACCCTGACGGAAGAAGCAACCAGTTCGTGCTGGCCCACAGGCGGAACAAGGCCGCCCTGGGCGGGTTCGGCGTCGTGAAGAGCCTCGACGAGTTTACGGGCCTCATCACGGACTGCACATTCAAGGCGATGAACAGGCTTCGCAACGTCGTGAAGGAAAGCCTCGACGAGTCTCGACGGAGATTCAGCATCGAAATCGGAAACCGGGACAAGGACAAGTATTATGGTTATCCGACTCTTGAAAGGGAGATACATACGCTTTATTCCCGCTTTGATATGGAGAACCAGCCGGCCTTCGAGAACCAGATGAAGGACTTCATCTCGGTTCGCAGAAACCAGGAATTCAGGACAGGGGGCGAAGAGTGTGAAAAGGCTCCGGACTATTCCGTATATTTCCAGGGAATCAAGCTGTACGAAGAGCGTTTGGACGACCGTGACAATCTTCACAAGGTGTCCATTTCATGTCGAGAGATTTCGACCACCCCCGAGAAAATGCTCTATGAGATTCTTCTTAATTCTAATGCGTCGGTGGTTCTTTGTTCAGCCACCGCCTCCAGCCGTACGGTTGTGAGCAATTTCGATATCCAGTATCTTGAAAATCTGCTTGGCGGCAGAATGACGTATTTGTCGGAGGAGGACAGGAACAGGTTTGACGAACTCGTGGGCGGCACGTATCCGCAGGATTCCACGATAGAGGTGGTGCCGATTGAACATTACAGTCATTCCAGCACCGTTAACGAAAATTTTGTTGACCTTCCCGATAAGTATAAGGCTCTTTTTAATAGTGACGCTTTGGCCGAAGGCCTTGTTGACTATTGGTTCAATTGGGCGAGGAGGGATTCTTTCCGAAGCAACAGATACGAGAAGGGGGACGGGACTTTCAAACTCCGTCGCCTATATCAGTTCATAGAAGCCTATCATTTCTTTTATACCCATGATGACATACACAGCATGCTGTTCTTTCAGAACTTTTTCCCGCAGAAAGAGGAACCGAGAATGTATCATGTCATAAGTTGTCTGATTGACGGGTCATATAAGGAAAATTTGAACGAAATATATAAGGGTCGTCCGGACGCCGTGTTCGCGGACGAAGACCACCTTCCCGACTGGAGAAATAAGAATCTATGCTTCAGCAGGGATGCCGACGATGTCAACAATAATGTTCTGGCCTCCCTGAGCGGGAATCGTGACAGCAAGGTAATGCTTATTACGGCCTATGCCAGCTTCAAGGCCGGAGCGAATCTCCAGTATGAGATTCCGGACGGTCTTGATTGCAGACGGGGCAACAGCTGGTCCTCTGAAAAGAAGGACTGGGATGCCGTTTATCTTCAGCTGCCGACTAATTATGTCGCCCTATCCTATGACAGCTCCGAGTTTAAGCGCGAGGAGGGTCTTCTTGACGTTCTGCTCAAGCTGATGATGTTTTACGAGCGCGGCTGGTTCAGCAGGTACAAGGTGAAGTATTGGCTCGACCGGGCCGTTTCGGGCAATTTTGGCTTTCGTGACGATGCTGTCAGTGAAGACAGGGCGGCCTGGGTGCAGAACACGGTCGAGCAGGCGGTCGGCAGAATATGCCGCACGAAGAACAAGCCGCCGGTGACGTACATTTTGTATGACCGCGATATCGAACCGTTCATTCTCAAAGACAATCTTAGGAAATCGCTCACGAAAGAGTTCAGGGTGTTTGCCGAACATGTGGAG
>CAVEHG010000308.1:0-2221 GCA_963615405.1 bacterium
TCCGGCCGGCTCCGCCGTCCAATGCTGTCTCAAAGCTTTCGCCGATTCCGCGGGGATAAATTCAGGTAGACAAACTATTGTTTATCGCACTAAACACTTTCTTACAAAATTTGTTTATTGGAATAAACATTAGTATTTTTGCAGAAAATCCACAAAATGTATGGAGAGTTTATTCGAAAAGCATATTGAATATTTGACAGATGTGCCAATGGGGTTCACAAGGGGGCTGATGGAAACGATAGACTGGGATTCCAGACTGGTGATGATTCGTGGACCGAAAGGTGTCGGAAAATCGACCCTGATGCAACAGTACATTCTCAAGCACTACAATCCGACAGACCGACACGTGCTCTATTGCTCCGCTGACACGGCATATTTTGCGAGTCATACGCTGGTTGAAACCGCATCAGAATTTGTTAAAAGAGGCGGTCGAGTGCTTTATATCGATGAGATTCACAGATACGACAACTGGAGTCGTGAAGTAAAGGAAATCTACGACCTGTACAAAGGGCTGAAACTGGTGCTAAGCGGTTCATCTTTGATTCAACTCAATGATGGGCAGGCTGATCTGTCAAGGCGTGCGGATATTTACGATATGCCGGGGCTGTCATTTCGGGAATATCTCTGGTTCCGTACAGGGGTTGATATTCCTTCGGTCAGCCTGAAGCAACTGCTGTCATCGCCCAACGAATTATGTCTAAAAGTAAGGTCTGTCTGCCGCCCGCTGGAATATTTCGATGATTATCTCAAAAGCGGCTACTACCCGTTCACCTTTGAGAGAAAGAGGACATACAAGACACTCATCGAGAACGTCGCCGGTTACATAATAGACGGCGAGCTGACGAGATTCCGCGGGGTAAGCATATCCAATACCCGCAAAATCAAGGCTATGCTTCAAGTTATATCCGTGATGCTGCCGTATCTGGTTGACATATCGAAACTTTCGAAAAGCACGGGTACAGACAGGGTGACCATTCTGAAATACCTTAAATATCTCGATGAAGCCAGGCTCATCCGTTGCCTCTATACCGGGCTTGACACCGTAACCGACCTCCAGAAACCGGATAAAATTCTGATGGATAACACCAATCTCCTGTATACATTCTCCGACAGGCTGCCGGAAATCGGGACTGTCAGGGAGACATTCTTCTGTAATCAGCTCGCATCGGCCGGGCACCGGGTGGAATATGGCGGGCTCAGAACCGGCGACTTCCGGATAGACCGCGACACCGTAGTGGAAGTCGGCGGCGTGGGGAAGGACTGCTCACAGATAGCAGATGAAGACATCAATAATGCAGCCCTCGCTATTGACGATATCGATACGGCCAGAGGCAAGAAGATACCGCTATGGGCTTTCGGCTGTCTGTACTGATTCACAGTTCGCCTGCACGCACGGAAATTTGCTTCGATTTTCCCACGATTTCTGTATAGTCGCAGCACGTCTGAAGTCCCCGCGCCCGCAATTCCATTTCTCCGGCCGGCTCCGCCGTCCAATGCTGTCTCAAAGCTTTCGCCGATTCCGCGGGGGAGATCAGCGGGTGAGGCGGGAGGCGATGCGGACCAGCTCTACGGTGCTGGAGATGCCGAGCTTCTTGAAAATGTTCGCCTTGTGGGCATCGACGGTGCGGACAGAGACGTGGAGACGGTCGGCAATCTCTTCATCCCTAACGGCGGTCTCAAGGAAGGTCCTGACGGGCTGAAGTATGAAGACTATGTGATGCTCTGGACTTCCACACTCTGCACCCTGTCCGGCACCGGCGGTTACACTGTGTATGTAATGCAGACCAGGAATCCGGACACCGGTTCTTCGATGTACATAGCCCCGTGGATGTCAAGCACCATATACGCCTCCCGCTCACCAGGGCGCAATGTCCGGGCGGTAAAGAACAAACCAACGGCTTCGGAATAACCTATATATCACATAAAATTGTTGACACTGTACGATATAGCATAACGTACAGTGTCAATTTTCGTTTTGAGCAAACTGTCCTCCAGACTCCGGAATGCGCCTAGAACTTCATCTCCAGACCGACGGTTACGGTGAAGCAGCGCGGGGAGCGGAATTTCTCGCCGGTCGGAAGTTCCATATAACGGTGAGTCATTCTCCAGGCGCAGTCGACGCGGACGAGGCGCAGGATGTTGCTGATCCCCGCGCCCATCTCCACGTAAGGCTTGTTCAGGGAATACATCCCGGCAGGGAAGAGCATCGGCGCATCGGCGG
>CAVEHG010000309.1:0-2205 GCA_963615405.1 bacterium
TCTATAGAGAAATACTCGTTCGAAGTGGATTTCTTTCACGGAAAATGAAGATTTGCCGCAATTTTTCGCATGGCCTTTATACAGACCCCCGCAATTTTATTTTTGAAAATCCTTGTGATGTCCTACCCTTTAAGTAAGACGTTTGGTCACTTTCCTGTGAATTTAATTTTTCCTCGGAAGCGTTCACGCTCGCTTCCAGCCGTCCACCGTGCGGGTCTGCGACGAGAAGTTGATTCCGAGCTTGACAATCTGTTTGCCCGAGGCGAGGAACGGCTTGTCATAGCCTTTCTCCTCTATCTGCCGGAGCGCGACTTCCGGGCTCTGTTCGCGTTTCAGTTCGATGATATAGACATACTTGGCGGTTTCAATCACAATGTCTATGCGGCCGTTGGATGTCTGGTATTCTGTCTTGACATAGAGTCCCATCATCTTGAACATTATCGCCATAGTATTTTGAAAATAGAGTTCCAGGTCGCCTTGAATCTGATAGCTGTTACCGGACAGGAACGCTGTTAAGCGGGTCATGAAACTGTCGACATCTCCTTTTTTCATATCGTCAACGAAAGCTGAGGCCGACAGTTCACCTTTTGACAAGGCAGGTGCGAAATATTGGCTCAACGATTTCAGGAATCCGCTTTTTACCTCTTCATTTGGATAGTCCAGATTATATTCGCCGTACTGTTCATCGTAACTCTTGATTGTCAGATAACCGGCTTGATACATCAAGGTAACAGGCTCAGGACTATCATAGCACGAACCGGAAAGCGAATCGGCGGATATTCTCGTTGTGGGAATATCCTCCAGAAGATAATTGCCGCATTTCAAATATTGGACAAGAAAAGAAGGAGTACCTGTTCCGAACCAGTATTCCCCGAATTTCACTTTGTCGAATGTTGTCAGGAGGCTGAAAGGATTGTATATTCCGATGGTGTTTTCGCAGAAATGATATCCGTCATACATACGGGCAAGGTGCTCATAGCATTCATCCTTGGCGATGCGGTTCTTCAAGGCAAGACCTTGAACGCTTTCATCGAAATATTCCCGCAATTCTCCTTCTGATATTCCGCAGATGTCTACGTAACGCTCATCCATAGAAATGTCGTTAAGGTTGTTCAGCCCGCTGAACACGCTCATCTTGCCGATTTTCGTGACTCCGGTAAGAAAACCGAATTTTACAAAATTATCCTTTGTCTTCAGTGTCCCGTAAAAACCTTCAAGCGTTTCCCTGAATGACTCACGCAGCTCCGGACGGGTGAGATTGTCAATTATCGGCTTGTCATATTCATCAACAAGAATGACAACCTTGCGACCGGTCTTTTTATATGCGGCCTCGATAATTCCTTTCAGCCGCGAATCGCAGGCGGTGCTTATGACGTCGACTTCAAAATCCTCCTCCATCTGTTTGAGCTGGATATTGAGGACATCCGAAAGGGAGTCCTGCTGAGAATATGATTTTCCGCTGAAATCGAAATGCAGAACCGGGTACTCCGTCCAGTCCTTCTCCAAAGAGTCGATTGCCAACCCCTTGAAAAGCTCCTTTTTCCCGCTGAAGTAAGCCTCCATCGTGGATACGAGCAGGCTCTTGCCGAACCTGCGGGGACGGCTCAGGAAATAGAAATTTCCGGAAGATACCATTTTGTAGATGCCTGCCGTCTTGTCGATATATACGAATCCTCGCTCTCTGATTTCTGAAAAACTCTGTATTCCGATAGGGTATAACATACGACCTCTGCTTTTATCCTTTAATATCTTCAGCGAATGGTCATCCATCCTGCGCCCGCTCCCGGCAAACCATTCAAATCGCAAGTTATGGATTTTACCCCGCAATTCCAAATCCCACTCCCGAATTGGACGCGAAGCGGCCGCGCTCAACCGCTCCCTGCGGGCGGCGCTGGTGGTCGGCGCGGGCGAAGCGGTCAGCTCTGACGCTCGCAGCGGTCGCCGCGACAAGTTTTGCCTCCGCAGTCACTTTTCTCCGGCCGGCTTCGCCGTCCAATGCGGTTGCGAATCCCCGGAAGCGCCGGCGGTGCCTCAGAATGAGACTTTGTCCGCGGAATGGCGGGGTTTTGAGGACAAACCATCACGCAAGGGCGGTTTGTCCGCAGAATGGCGGGGTTTTGAGGACAACACCCCGTGAATCAGGCAGTAAAATAAAAAGGCTGACCGCAAAGTCAGCCTTATTATATTTTACTGCTCGTCCGGAGC
>CAVEHG010000310.1:0-1702 GCA_963615405.1 bacterium
CCCGCAGACAGACTCTGTACCTTCTGAGGGGAATGTCCTTCAGGGAATTTCTGGAATATGAAGGCATCCTCCACCAAAGCCCTCTCAAGCTGGAAGAAATTCTGAAACGACACAGCGAAATCGCGATTGACATCGTCTCAAAGACAAAGATTCTCAAGGAGTTTGCCCTTTACCTCAAATATGGTTACTACCCGTTCCATACTGACGCCGGCGCGGACTTTCTCCCGCGTCTTCAAACTGTCGTCAATCTTGTAATTGAAAGTGACCTTCCGGCTGTGGAAAAAGTTTCATATCCGACGGTGGAGAAATGCAAGAAGCTCCTGATGATAATCGCTGAGAATGTCCCGCTGCGGCCGAATATGGAGAAACTGGCGACGTCAATGAGCACAACCAGAAACACCCTGCTGAACCTTCTCTACCATCTGGACGAAGCCGAAATCCTTGAGCTGTTGACAGTTGAAATGAAGAATTACAAAAGGCTTGTGAATCCGGAGAAAATATACCTGGGGAACACCAATCTTATGTGGGCATTCTCTCCGAGCGGAAATGTCGGCACAATGAGGGAAACCTTTTTCGCCAACCAGCTTTCGACTGGTCACACCGTCCAGATGCCCCCCAAAGGGGACTTCCTAGTGGACGGGAAATGGCTTTTCGAAGTTGGCGGCCCCGACAAGAATTTTTCGCAGATAGCCTCAATTCCGGACAGTTACCTCGCCATCGACGGAGCGGAAACAGGCTATGGCAACCGCATCCCGCTCTGGATGTTCGGAATGATGTATTAGAACCCGGGGGGCCAAATTACTGAACAAATCGCCGCCAAATTACTGAACAAATCGCCGCCAAATTACTGAATTTGTCAGAATTTGATATATACAGCTTGCACTAAACATGGATGCTTGGAAGAAATCCCTTATCTTTGCAAAAAAAATGAAAATCCTGATACTCGGTGCAGGCAAGATGGGGAGCTTTTTCTCTGATCTGCTGAGCTTTGAACACGAAGTGGCTGTTATGGAGAGCGACAGCACAAGGCTGAGGTTCGTGTACAATGTCTATCGGTTCACGACTTACGGGGAGGTCGAAGAGTTCCGTCCCGAGTTTGTAATCAACTGTGTTACTTTAAGCAACACCATTTCCGCCTTCAAGGCTCTGCTGCCGCATATAGACAGGAACTGCATCATCGCCGACATCGCATCCGTAAAGACTGGCCTGAAGGATTTCTATAAAAGCACGGGAATGCGTTACGTGAGCGTTCACCCGATGTTCGGTCCCACCTTCGCGAATCTGGGCAATCTGCAGAACGAAAATGCGATTATCATAAACGAACCTGCCGACGGGGCCGCCGGTGTGCGCGGTTCGGATCCTGTGGGGATCGAGTTCTTCCGCAATCTTTTCAATTCTTTGAGACTCAACGTCCGCGAATACACTTTCAGCGAACACGATGAAGTCGTCGCATATTCCCTGACGGTTCCGTTTGCCTCAACTCTGGTGTTCGGGGCCATAATGAAACATCAGGATGTGCCCGGCACGACCTTCAAACGCCACCTTTCCATCGCACGCGGTCTGCTCGGCGAGGACGACTTCCTTCTCAGCGAAATCCTTTTCAATCCCCACTCCATTTCGCAGCTCGACAAGATTATCTCCGAACTCAGCACGCTGAAGGACATCGTTGCCCGGCACGACAACACGGCGATGAAGGCTTTCC
>CAVEHG010000310.1:1712-2202 GCA_963615405.1 bacterium
ACAATCTGTAAAAAAACGCTGCTTCTTCCGAAATTCTCCGGGCCGGCGACGCAACCGTAAAAGGGAATCAGAAAACGAAAAGTCCTATGACTCCGGCAGAAATGATGATGGTGATCGGGCCGAGAGTTTTTGTCTGACTGAGTATCAGGGCAGCGGCAAACATAGCCCAGGCAGTAAGGTTGGGAAAGTTGTCGCGGATTATCGACAGCGGGCCGGTATGCAGGGTCAGCACAATAGCCGCGGCAGCTATAAGGCCTGCGACTACAGGGCGGAGACCGGTCATCGCATAGGAATATGCCTGACTGGAGTGGTATTTATTGAAAATCCTGATGACTACCAGAAACACCAGAAATGACGGCAGTACCACAGCGAGCGTAGAAAGGAACGACCCCAGGATGGAGAGCCCCACACCGTAGCCTGCGGAATGGATGACTTCATAGCCGACATAGGTCGCACAGTTGATGGCCACCGGTCCAGGAGTGCTCTGCGA
>CAVEHG010000311.1:0-2181 GCA_963615405.1 bacterium
GCTTTATTGACACCGCCGGGATTTTTTCCCGGCAAAATGTTTCCAATAAAATCAGTTCAGCTTGTCAAGGTGATGGCACGCGGCGTAGTGTCCGCCCGTGACTTCCTTGAACTCAGGCTTCTTCTCCGCGCAGAGGGAATCGGCGTAAGGGCAGCGAGTCCTGAACGGGCAGCCGCTCGGCGGATTCACCGGCGAAGGAACGTCTCCCTGGAGAATTATCTTCTTGTTAGTGCGCGCGATTCTCGGGTCAGCGATCGGAACCGCGGAGATAAGGGAGCGGGTGTAAGGATGAAGCGAGTGGAAGATCAGCTCGTCGCTTTCCGCCATCTCGACCATGTGTCCAAGATACATTACCCCGATTCTGCTTGAGATATGGTTCACAACAGAAAGGTCATGGGCGATAAAAAGATAAGTGAGGTCGTTCTGCTTCTGAAGATCCTCGAACATGTTCACGACCTGCGCCTGGATCGAGACATCGAGAGCGCTCACAGGCTCGTCGCAGACAATGAACTGCGGATTCACGGCAAGCGCGCGCGCGATTCCGATTCTCTGCCTTTGTCCGCCAGAGAATTCGTGCGGATAGCGGTTCGCGTGCTCGGAGTTGAGGCCGACAGTGTCGAGAAGCGAGATAATCTTGTCATGCCGCTCCTTCTTGTTAGAATACAATTTATGGATGTCGAGGGCCTCGCCTACGATGTCCCCGACAGTCATTCTAGGATCAAGAGACGCGTAGGGATCCTGGAACACAATCTGCATCTTGCGGCGGAAAGGCCTCATGTCGGCCTTTATGTTGTTCTCGCTGTCGAAGATAACCTCGCCGTCATAGACAATTTTTCCGGCTGTAGGCTCGGTGAGCCTTAAAATCGCGCGTCCTGTAGTCGTCTTTCCGCATCCGGACTCGCCTACAAGACCGAAGGTCTCGCCTTTCCTGATGAAAAAGCTCAGGTCGTCAACCGCATGGACAATCTTTTTTCCGCCAAGGGGAAAATACTGCTTCAAGTGCTCAATCTCAAGAAGATTCTCTTTTCCGCTCATTTTTCGCCTCCTGACTGCTTTCTCAAAAGAGCCCCGACATCGACATCAGCGCCTCCGAGGAATTCCGCCTTCTGCTCAAGCCAGCATCTTCCGTAATGGACGTTCTCGCCCACAGCCGCGCCTCCAAGACTCTCGTACTCGTTTCTGACAGGAGAGCGCTCCATGCAGATTTTCATGCACCGCGAGCATCTCGGGGCAAAGCAGCAGCCTTTCGGCCTGTTCAAAAGGTCAACAGGCTGTCCCTCAATCGGAACAAGCCTTTCATATTCCTTCTCGTGGAATTTCGGAATTGAGCGCAGAAGACCGCGCGTATACTCGTGCTGTGGATTATAGAAAATATCGTCGGTCGTTCCGTACTCGACAATCTCGCCGGCGTACATTACCGCGATATGGTCGCACATTGAAGCCACAACGCCCAAGTCATGGGTGATCATGATGATTCCCATTCCGAGCTTTTTCTTGAGGCTCTGCATAAGATCAAGAATCTGCGCCTGGATTGTAACATCAAGCGCGGTGGTAGGCTCGTCGGCAATCAGAAGCTTAGGCTCGCAGGCAAGGGCGATCGCGATCATCACGCGCTGCCTCATTCCGCCTGAAAGCTCGTGAGGATACTGCTTGAGGCGCTTTTCAGGCTCGTTGATTCCGACCAGGGTCAAAAGCTCCTTCGCCCTTGCAGTCGCCTCCTTGCCCTTCTTGCCTGTGTGAAGCTTCACAGCCTCCTCAATCTGGTTTCCTATAGTCCAGACAGGATTCAGGCTTGTCATCGGATCCTGGAAGATAATGCTCACTTCCTTTCCCCTTATTTTCCTGAGCTCCTTCTCGGTCATCTTGTCGATTCTGTGTCCGTTGAAAGTGACCGAGCCTCCCATTATTTTTCCGTTCTCCGCGGTCAGTCCGATCACGGAGTAGGCCGTCACGGACTTTCCGCTTCCGCTCTCGCCGACGATTCCCAGAACCTCGCCCTCTTCCATATGGAGAGTGACATCGTTCAAGGCCTTGACCTCGCCCGCGGGAGTAAAAAACGAAAGCCGCTCGTGCTGAATATCAACCAAATATTTTTCTGCCATTGTTGTTTTCCTATAAAAAATTCGGGCATTCCCTTGCGTTGAAAAAAACATTAAAGGCCGCATGCAAACCAAGCAGCCT
>CAVEHG010000312.1:0-688 GCA_963615405.1 bacterium
CGCCGTTGTCCTGAAGGGAGGTGTGCCGGAGAAGTTCCTGCCGGGTCATGCCCTTGCCGACTTCGGCGAGGGCCGTGACTACGGAGATGTACGGCTCGGGCTTTTTGAACAGCGCGCGGTAAAGGTCGGAGAACTCGTCCCGGAGTTCGGAGTCCTCGGCGAAGAAGAGCCTGTCGATGTTCTGCGCGAGACTCAGCGACCTGTCCATCAGCGAGAAGTAGTAGGGGATTCCCCCGGTCACCATATAGCATTCCGCAACCTGCCTGCGCGAGAACCGGAATCCGTAATGTCTGAAGTAGTCTTCGCAGTCGTGAAGACAGAAGGGCTCCACGAGAATCTTGTGCGTGAGACGGCCATGAAGCCCGCCCTTGTTGCGGATGAGGTTGTTGACCATCCAGGACGTGGCGCTTCCGCACACTATCAGCTTCACGTCGTCGCGCAGCGCCGCCCAGCTGTTCCAGAAGTTTTCAAGCGCCGGAACGAAGCCGGACTTCGCCCTGTCCATCCACGGGAGCTCGTCAATGAAGATTATCTTCCGGCCCTCCGGAAGACGTTCAAGGCGGTGCGCGAGGGAGTTGAACGCCAGTATCCAGTTCTTCTCCACGCTGACTTCCGTCAGTCCGAAGCAGCGCTGCACGGCCACCGCGAAATTCGTCAGCTGACTGCCGTTCGTGGCGCCGTAAATCCC
>CAVEHG010000312.1:698-2135 GCA_963615405.1 bacterium
AGTCATCTCTGTCGAATCTTCTTCTTTGTTTCACCCAAGGTTTTTGGGAAGAAAGGGAAAGGGCAGTTTGCCCTTTCCCGATTCCGGCAGGACTACGCACCTGACCAAGAAAGAAAAGTTGCGCCAAAAGAAAGAAGGGTTTCCGTTTTCCGCAGGAGGCGGTCGAATCTCTCCGCTCCGGCTCAGCCTTCAAAAGAGAAACAATTCTTTCAGCGGGAAGACGGCGCGAACAGCTCGCCGAGTACTTTTCTCACGAGGAAGGTCTTTCCTACGCGCCTTCTTCCGTATATTGCGATGAATTCCGAACGCTCGGAATCCAGATAGGAGGCAAGTCTCTCTGTTTCAGCCTCTCTGCCGACAAGGATATTTTTCATACGCGAATTATTTTCTGCGCAAAGGTATGTTTTTTACCCCAGTTGCGCAAGAAATAAATTTATTTTTAGCGCAAGGTGGGTATTTTTGCACCACTTGCGCAAAAAATCCCTTCTCTTCACCCCTTCCGCCGCGGTGTGCGGAAGGGAGGTTCGATGCGCGTAAGAACCTGATGAGGGAGCCCAGAAGCTGGATACCGGGCGGGGACACGCCTGTCAGCAATAGCCGGCAGGCAATTCCCCGGGTGAGCCTTAGCGAACCTGCCGCGGCACCCGAGGGATACAGCGGAGGTGGCGCGAAGAAGGATTCTGAAGTGCAGCGGACGTGCGGGGCTTTCACGCGGAGACTTGGAGCGCTCGTAGGGGCAGGCGCGCGGTGGCGTGACCATAGTCGCGGGGTAGCAAGCGGAACCGGAGGGCGCATCAAGTCATCCAAGGGGAAGACCGGGACTGGCGGCGGAAGGAAAAAAGGAAAGCAGGCCGTTCCGGTTCGGCCATTCCTCAAGAATCTTCCCCCCGGGAGCTTTCGGGAGCGCGCGGGAAGGAAAACGTCGCTCGATGGAAAAGGAGCCGGCCGTCAGGGAGAGTCCCTCCATAGAGGGGAGCGCAGCGCTGGGCTGCGCGGACTCTCGCGGACGGGGGAGCGCCTCCATCGGAGACGGAGCGTGCCTTTCGCGTGAAGGAGGGAGGCGGACGGGCGGGCCCTGCGGCGGACCTTCCTGGACTACTGCTGGCAAGCCATACGCGACAGGCGCAAAGTGACACAGAGGGCCGGCATGTCAAGTGCGCGGAGTCTGGCGGAGTGGGGCGGAACTTGAGTTGCCGCCGTCTGGGGAACATGTGCGCCGTGTGCCAGCGGAGGCCAGGACGGGACAGTGGGGAAAGCCCACTGTGAGCGCGGGTGGACGGCCGCCGGAGTCCTTCAGGGGGAGGCGGGAAGAGAGCGCTTTCGGAAAAAGTTGCAGAAAAAGTTGCAGAAAGTATCCCATATTACCTTGGAAAAGCGGTAAGTCTAACCGCCGTCGCAAGACGGCTTAGCAGCCACGTTCGCATCCAAGAATCTCAC
>CAVEHG010000313.1:0-423 GCA_963615405.1 bacterium
CTGCCACGCTGAGCGAGGAAATCGCCGCAGACCAGGCGGTGTTCGCCGTTGCGCCTAACCCCGCAAGCACGGAGGTAACCGTGTATTTCAACGCAACCAACGTATGCGAATATACGATTCAGATCATCAATCTGACAGGCAGCGTTGTGGATGAAGTTGCAGGAGTAGCCGCAGAGGGGCAAAACGAGGTCGTTCTCGGCATTTCAGACCTTGGGTCGGGGGTTTATATCATCCGTGCGACAATCGAGGCTGAAACAGAAAATATGAGAGTGATTGTAGAGTAATATTTCTTCATGTCGTGGAAGTCTGGCCGTGACGGTTAGGCTTCCACTTTTTTTGACCGCTCGTCAATCTCTAAACAGAAAAGCGCCCGAGGAGTTTCCCCCCGGACGCTTCATTTCTCTTTAAACCCTGACTCTATTT
>CAVEHG010000313.1:433-2134 GCA_963615405.1 bacterium
TTCTATTTCCTCCTTTAAGTCGATCTCGTTGCCGTCCATATCCACAAAACGGTATTGCAGGAACGAGAGATTCTGGGAAGGAATGATTTTGAACGATGCCGCCTTGTATTTCCGTTTCCACTTCCACTTCAAGGTATTGAAAAGGAAACCTTTGTTGATATAAGCATCGACGTAAGGGTGGACAAACAGTTTGAACCCCTTAACTTTCAATGTGTTGACAAGGTAGTCAATCTTGTGTTCCAACGAGTCGACAAACAAGATAGACGGCCGAGCCACACCTTTTCCGTAACACGTTGGACAAACCTCCTCCGTGTCGATGTGCATTTCCGGGCGTACCCGTTGACGTGTGATTTGCATCAATCCGAACTTGCTGAGCTGCAAGATGTTGTGCTTGGCGCGGTCGTTCGCCATATTTTGCTTCATCCTAACGTAAAGCGCCTGTCGGTTCTCCGCCTTCACCATATCGATGAAGTCCACCACGATAATGCCGCCCAAGTCTCTGAGCCTCATCTGCCGTGCCAACTCGTCGGCTGCGGCAAGGTTCACTTCAATGGCGTTTGCCTCCTGGTCATTTCCGGCGCGCGTCTTGTTGCCACTGTTCACGTCGACAACGTGCATAGCCTCGGTCTTCTCAATGATCAGGTAAGCGCCGTTTTTGAAGGATACGGTGCGACCGAACGACGATTTCAACTGCTTCGTAACCGCGAAGTGGTCGAAGATCGGCGTATCGCCCGTATAGAGCTTGACGATTCCCTTACGCTCGGGGGCGATGATACCCACATAGTCGCATATCTCGCGATACACCGCCTCATCGTTCACATAAATGCTCTCGAACGACGGATTGAAAATGTCTCGCAGGATGCTCACCGCGCGTCCCATCTCCTCGTAAAGAAGCTTCGGCAGTTTATTCTCTCCGCTTTTGAGCTTAGCCACGGAGTCGTTCCAGCGCGCAAGCAGGGCGTTGAGTTCGAACTCAAAATCCTCCACCGCCTTTCCCTCGGCCACCGTGCGAACGATGACACCGAAGTTCTTCGGCTTGATGTCTAACAGTATCTGCTTGATTCTGTTCCGCTCTTCCGCCGACTTGATTTTCTGGGAAACGAAGATCCTGTCCGCAAACGGTATCAATACCAAGAACCGTCCCGCAATGGAGATTTCGGATGTCAGCCGCGGCCCCTTCGTGGAGATTGGCTCTTTGGCGATCTGCACCATCACCTCCTGCCCTTGCGCAAGGAGGTCTGTTATATGGCCGCCTTTCTCGATTTCCTTCTCAAGGGGAAAGCGGGCGAGAGAGAAATCCTTCTTCCTACCCGCGCGGACCTCGCGGACGAACTTGCCGACCGACAAAAACTTGGGACCCAAATCCTGGTAATGCAGGAAAGCCCCTTTCTCATAACCCACGTCAACGAATGCTGCATTGAGTCCCGGCATCAATTTCTTCACCTTTGCAAGGTAGATATCCCCTACGGAAAATTTGCTGACTCGGCTCTCTTTGTTCACCTCAATCAGCCTCCGATCCTCTAAGAGGGCAATGGATATCTCCGATGCTTGAACATCAATTACTAATTCGCTACTCATGTAAAATGTAAATTTAACGAGGGATGCCGCTGCACCGCCTCTTACTTAAAAAAAGAACAACCTCGAAGTCGAACCCCAAGTTTGCTCTTTATCTTCTCAGCGCAAGAATAATCACTTCTTCTT
>CAVEHG010000314.1:0-1003 GCA_963615405.1 bacterium
TCTCGTAAACCGCGGATTCACGCTGCTCCCTTTTATGTTCCCGCTGCAGATAGTCCGTGTATTCCGCAACCGTTTTAAAATCCTGCGGAGGGTTCAGTGACAGGGCAAGCGCATGAATCTCTTCCTTTGTGGGTTCGGGGAAAATCGTGCGCGTAATGGAGAGAACGGAAACAATTACCTCGTGTTCGCCTACGCGAATTTCCTTTGTCTCGCCGTTCCGCAGGCCGATGAGCAGGGCTTCAAGAGTGCTGTCATACAGGCCGCTGCCGACCGTCAAAGGGAGCATCTTTTTATTGAAACGTGGCTCCTCACTCTGAAGGGTCAGTGTAACCACATCGCCGTTTTGTACGACATCCGGATGCATTACCTCCTTGCGCCCGCGGCTCAACGCGTGGACCTTCTTCATTATCTCACCCTCACTGAGAGGGAAGATGAGAATCTCCGTTTTTACGGGGACAGACTTGTAATCCGTAATGGTATTGATTGAAGATTTCATATTAACTCCTTTGTCGGAAAATCAGTTTTTCGTCTCGTCCGCAGCATCCGATTCACCGCTCATTAACTGTTTCAGGGTGGCACTGCTCTCAAGAACCTCGTTTTTCGAACCTTCCGCCTCCACAATGCCGTCATTTAAAACTATTACATGGTCAGCGTGCTTCAACATGCGCATGTCGTGGGATATCATCACCGTGGTGCGACCCTTCATCAATGTGAGCAGCGCGTCGGTAACCGCTTTTTCACTGTATACATCCATACTGCAGGTTGCTTCATCGAGCAGCAGATAAGAGGGGTCCAGCATGACTGCTCTGGCAATGGCGATGCGCTGGCGCTGACCGCCGCTCAGACGGGAGCCGTTATCGCCGATGACAAAGTCATATCCGTCGGGAAGCTCTTTTATAAATTCATCCGCGCAGGCAAGCTTAGCCGCCGCCTCAACCTCATCGTCCGCGGCGTCACGGTTCATTCCGTAAGTGATATTATCGCGAATTGTTCCGTTGAAAAG
>CAVEHG010000314.1:1013-2125 GCA_963615405.1 bacterium
GAACATAGGCAATGCTTTGGCGCCACTCATCCAGATGAATTTCTTCCGCGTCCTGTGCGCCGAAAGAAATCTTGCCGGAATCAGGATCGTAAAAGCGTTCAATCAGCCGGAAAACGGTAGATTTGCCGCTACCGTTCGGACCTACGAGCAGAGTGACTTTTCCTTTCGGAATAGTGAAAGACGCGTCTTTCAGGATCGGACGATCCTCATCATATCGGAAGTCGACGTGCTCAAAACGTATATCCTCGTCTTCACGGTCCATCCCGGAGACGCGTTTAATTTGTTCCTCTTCCTCGGCCATCATCCCGCCAATGTAGTAGAGGTCGCCGTTATAGTACATCAGCTGGGTATAAGTGGAGGGAATTGTGGAGAGAGAATTATAGGCAATCATGATATAGCTCTGAAAAGCGGCCAGACCCGCGAGGTCAAACTTACCTGAACGAACCATGGGAATTCCCAGAACGAATACCAGAATCGATACTATGTTGGTCAGACTGCCTGAGGTGAAGTTGTCAATAAGTGTCAGAAGTAACTGGTATAAATCGGCGCGATAAAAGTCGTTGATGGCTTTTTTGCTCCGCGCGAGCTCCTCTTTTTCGGCGTGCATCTGTTTTATCTGGAGCAGATAGCTGAGGTGCTCGGAGAAATATGAAGTTAGCTCGCTGTTGGCTCGTTTTGCTCTCCGCTGGCGCAGGAAAAGCAGCTTTCCCTCGAGCAGCGTGAAGAGAATGAGAAGAATCAATACAACAGGAACCAGACTGACCATGGAGGGATCCAGTTCGCCGATGCTCTCACTGCTCATAAAGACGGTGACCATACCGGTAATAAAACCGCAGAGTGAAGTGATCAGACCATTTACACTTCCGCAGTCATTGCATATCCAGCTGACAATCTCGGAGTGATGTGTATCGAAATATCTCATCGGCAGACGCAGAGAATGCGAGATCATCTTCTTTTGCAGCTCGCGCGTGATGAGCGCCGAAGCGAAGAAAGTCGGAATCGCGCATACAACGGTCGTAATGATATTCAGAAACGTGTAGCCGAGATAACCCGCCAGTACGCCGGAGCTCAGGTCTCCGGTCTGCATGCCGGAGTAATAGGTAATATAGAGC
>CAVEHG010000315.1:0-2119 GCA_963615405.1 bacterium
ACAAATGTACACCGCTGCGGACTGCCGCAGCCCCTCACACGCCGCGGAGACTTCGGAAGATGCGCGACAGCATTGGACGCGCAGCGGCCGAGGAAATGGATTGCTGTCGCGCAGCTTGCCGAAGCGCAGCGGCCATTCGATGAGTTTTGTCTCAGTCAAGCGAGTGCGGGGTCGACGGTTTACTCCCGTCTGTCTTGCGGGGGTCCCTCCTCAGCCAGCCGAGGAAAATCGCCGACCGGGAATGGGCATGCAGCATAGACAAGTGCAACGAGATGACGGAAATTGCGGAAAAACGGTCATCTCGATGTTCCAAAGTACATCGAGATGACGGATTAAAACGTTTATTTGTCATCTCAATGCACCCTCGAATATAGTAAATCATTTTCCCGTCATTTCGATGCACTTCTAGTGCTTGGAGCGCCATAATGAAGCGGTTAGAAGTATTTTTAATGGTTCTTAGCGGCGGGAAAGAAATATGGAAAACCCATTAAAAGATTTTCCCGTCACCTCGATGCTCCTTCGAGTGATGGCAGGGTCCTAAAGGAGTGATAAGAAGATGGTTCTTAGGGAAGGGTAGTAATATGAGAATCCCACTAAAACGTTATTTCGGGACAGCCAGCGACCTTGAGGCGGTCGAGAGTCCCGCTAAAACGTTATTTCGGGATTCTCACCGCACTGAATTGAGAGTGTGGCGCGGGCGGTTCGATGGCCGAGGGAGTCTGCGAGGGGGCGCGGGGGAAACATCCCCCGGTATAATATGACATTCAAACGCAGAAGGATGCTGTCAAAGCATCCTTCTGCGTTTGAATACGAACCAGAGGGAGGCAACGACAAGGAGCATCATCGCGAGGATCAGAATCCAGGCGAGAGGGAGCTCGGCGAAAGGCAGGGTGACGTTCATTCCGTAGAAGCTGGCAACGAGGGTGGCAGGCATCAGAAGGAGGGATACCAGAGTGAAGATCTTCATCACGCGGCTCTGGTCGAGATTAATCAGGCCCAGTACCGTATCCTGCAGATACTCAAGACGTTCGAAATTGAAATTCGTATGGTTTATAAGCGAAGCTATATCCTGCAGTAGCACATTCAGGCGGGAATCATACTTCTTGGGATAGCGGCCGCTCTTCAGGATGTTCGAAATGAGCCTCTGCTTGTCGACCACATTCTCACGAACCACCATGGTATTCTCCTGAAGCTGATTGATATCCAGGATAAAATCCTCATTGATCTGCTCCTGCTGGTTAATCCTGCGGCTGAAACGGGCGGTATCCTTCGAAAGAATCTCGACGATATCCGCATCAAGGTCAACCCTCTGATCCATAATGGTCAGGAAAATCGTAAAACCGTTAGGAAAAAGATTCGGACGTGCCATCAGCTTCATCTGCAGCGTGTTGAAGCTTCGAAGAGGCACCTCGCGAAGCGTAGTGAGACAGTCTCCGACCAATGTAAAGGAAACAGGGTCGGACTTGAACTCGTCATCCGCTGGAGTAAGGAAGTTGGTATTCGCGTAGATGGCACGGTCATCCTCCGAGAAACGGGATGAACTCTCGATCTCTTCGGCAGTCGCGCGGCTCTGGATTTCAGTACCCAAGAAGGCTTCAGCAGCTCTCTTCTCATCTCCGTCCGGGTCCATAAGATCTATCCAGAGAACCTCCTCCTTTCTGAATCTGCTAAAATCTGCGATGGACGGAGAAACGTCCACAGCGCCGTCGTGTCTGTAGAAAATATTGATCATGCCACTTCCTGATTTTCCCGGCACCTGTGTCGGAAGGGTTAATACTCATTTACCGGGGCCGGTGAAAAAGCCGGAAACCCCAATGCTGACCCTACAGATAGGCCAGCGCGCAAAGGTAATAAAAAGATTCTGAAAAAGAGAGCGGGGGCTCACGAAAAACTGTGATGCTGCGGCTGAAAATCCGGGAGCCGCAGGAGAGTGGCGGGAATATGGCGTGACCGAAGTGATGCTGCGACTGAAAATCCGGGAGCCGCAGGAGAGTGGCGGGAGTATGGCGTGACCGAAGTGATGCTGCGACTGAAAATCCGGGAGCCGCATGAGAGTGGCGGGAGTATGGCGTGACCGAAGTGCAGCAGCGGCGGGAAAAATAGCGGGAAAGCCGTCTAG
>CAVEHG010000316.1:0-2108 GCA_963615405.1 bacterium
AAACAAGGGAGATGAGAGCGAGAGGCAAGGTCACGGCCGCGCCTGAGGCGATAATCTGGCCGGAAGTGAAGCCTGCGCGCATGACAGAATAATCCTCCTGCCCTGAAATCAGCATGAGAAACGATTTTCCCGCATCGAGAAAGTCGCTTCCGGAAGCTCCCACGGCAAGAAGATACAATACAGAAAGAGCCACTGTTCCAAGCACGGCGAAAAGAACGCCGTGAAGCAGAAGCTCCTTTACCAGAAAGCGCAAGAAACGCATTTTAACTCCATAAAAAGTCAATGAGCTGTCCGCCGCGTCGCAGAAAAAAGCGTAGAGCGGGCGGAATGCAAAAAAAATGTCCTGAATAAAAACAAGGGACAGCCTAACAAGCTGAAAATCCGGTTCGGGATGCTTTTTAGACGGCCCCTTATAAAATTCTGAATGAAAATCA
The DNA here is from genome assembly GCA_963615405.1 of bacterium. GTDB lineage: Bacteria > Bacteroidota > Bacteroidia > Bacteroidales > UBA932 > Cryptobacteroides. The sequence goes on from CAVEHG010000316.1 coordinate 435, forward strand.
GATCGCTCTAGTCCTTGAATTTCCAGTCCTCAGCGGAAAGGAACGGATTGTCTGTCGCGATCAGAATGTTTGAAAGGCCGCGCGAGTAGACATCTTTCTGCAGCGAGCAAAGATAAAGCGCCGGAGAAAGCTCGGAGACGCGCTTGTTGATTTTCAGTGTGAGTTCGATCCAGTCCTTTGTGACGTTTGTCTTCTCCCAGTCGTCAAAGAGCGAGTCGAGAGTCTTGTCGGCGATTCCGGTGACGTTCTCAGCGCTGCCTGAGCGGTAATATGAGCCCATGCTTGAATAAACGTTGTCGAAGCCTTCCCTGTAGACAAGGGCAAGCTCAAAAGATTTCTCCTTGTTCACCATGCGGCTGAAAACCTGGTCTCCGGTGCGGCGCGCCTCAACGTTCAGCCCGATTTTCGAGAGCTGCGCCACGATTCCCTCCGCCATCTGCTTTCCGAAGTCTCCCATGGAGTCAGGATAGATAAGAATTGCGTTCTGTCCTGAAATTCCGCCTTTCTCGGCGAGAGATTTGGCCTTCTCAAGGTTATAAGGAAGAAGATTCGGAACCTCGTCCTTGTAGTAGTCAGGAACGCTCACTGCGAACAGGTTTGACGGGAACGGGCCGTTGTTGAGCACCACGCCGTCTCTCTGGTCTGTGATTCCTGGAATAAGATTTCTCTTGTCCAAAGCCATCGCCATAGCCTGCCTGCCTTCGGCGCTCTGGAAAAGGCTTGTGTTGATTTCCACGTCGTAGAACGCGTAAGGCATATATGAGCTGATGTCCACGTTGTCGATTTTAGCGACTGTTGCGCGGTCCATCGGGTTTGTCTCAAGAATCATGTTTATAGAGCCTTTTCTAAGCTCGTTCATTCTGACGATAGGGTCGATTGTTCTCTTGATTACAAGGGAGTCGGCCTGAGGAACGTTCTTCACGCTTGAGTAAAGGCCGTTCGCTGCGAAAGTGAGCCATTTTCCGATTTCCCAGCTTGCGAGCTTGAAAGGTCCTGTTCCGACAGGTGCGGTTGCGAAATTTCTCTCGTTCTCGCCTTCCCTGAGGTTCACGCTCATCTCCTGTCCCTTGTAGAAATGCGGAATAATCTTGAAAGTGAGTACCGGATAAGCCCTGAATTCAGGAATCGGGTTTCTGAAAAGAACCTTCACTGTCTTCTCATCGACAGCCTGCACATCCTCGATAAAGGAAAGGATATAGTCGCGTTTAGGAGAGCTGTTCTCAGGAAGAACATACGCCTGGTATGAATATGCGACATCATCAGCGCTCACTGTGTGCGGATTCTCCGCTGTGCTGTCGTGCCAGTAGACATCGCGCAGAGTGACAGTGTATGTCTTCTTGTCTGAGGAATCCTGCTCGATAGACTCAGCAAGGGCAAGGTCAGCGTAAAGCACTCCCCTTCCGCTAGCCGAGTCTTCCGTGACCTCGAAATTTGTGAGGCCGTCAAACACAAGCTCGTCCGCGTTCAAGCCGGAAGTGTTCTGCTCAAGAACTGGGTTGAGCGAGTCAGGAAGGGTTGAGACCGCGACCGTCATTCCCTTCGGCTGCGATTTCCAGACCGCGACCGCCACAACCGAGGCTACAACGGCGGCGGCGACAATTGCTATAGCGATAACGCTTTTTTTGTTCATCTTCATAATTTCTAACGACTCCTTGTGATAAATGAGCTGTATAC
>CAVEHG010000317.1:0-2068 GCA_963615405.1 bacterium
TCTCAATAATGAACTTATTTGAAGTAGCCTTAGGATTACGTGTCTTGTAGCCCTTAGCCGGCATGCCCTTGCGTGAACGCGGATGTCCACCGGAAGCACGGCCTTCACCACCACCCATCGGGTGATCGACAGGGTTCATAACGACGCCGCGGTTGCGTGGACGACGGCCGAGCCATCTTCTGCGTCCAGCTTTTCCGTGCGACTCCAAATTGTGGTCAGGATTTGACACTGTTCCCACAGTTGCACGGCAGGTGCAGAGAACCATACGGGTCTCGCCTGAAGGGAGACGGAGGATGGCGTAGTTGCCCTCACGTGCAGCAAGCTGCGCATAAGTTCCGGCAGAACGCGCCATTGCGGCACCCTGACCCGGGCGAAGCTCGATGTTGTGAACAAGTGTACCTAACGGAATTTCCCCGAGAGGAAGAGAGTTCCCGACTTCAGGAGCGACTCCTGAACCGGATACGATGACCTGTCCCACCTTGAGTCCGTTCGGAGCGATGATGTACTTCTTCACTCCGTCCTCGTACTGCACGAGCGCGATGCGCGCGCTGCGGTTCGGGTCATACTCGATTGTCATTACTGTAGCCTTGCAGTCATCCTTTGAACGAAGGAAGTCGATTACACGGTACATTTTCTTGTGACCGCCGCCGATGTAGCGCATGGTCATCTTTCCCTGATTGTTGCGTCCGCCGGAACTCTTGAGAGGTTCGAGGAGTGATTTCTCAGGCTTCTTGCAGGTAATATCGTCAAAAGCGCTGATTACCTTGTTTCTCTGTCCCGGAGTTACCGGTTTGAATTTTCTTACTGCCATAACCGTTTCCTCCTTAGATGTTGCTGTAGAAATCAATCTTGTCCTCGCCGGAGAGGGTCACGATAGCTTTTTTGTAGTGGTTCATGCGACCACGGAGCATACCGGCCTTTGTGTAGCGGGATTTCTTCTTTCCGTGATAGTTGATGGTGTTGACATCAGCGACACTCACGTTGTAGGTCTGCTCTACGGCAGCCTTAATCTGAAGTTTGTTGGCCTCACGATCAACGATGAAGCCATAGCGGTTCAACTTTTCGCCCAGAACCGTCAGCTTTTCAGTTACTATTGGCTTAATTAAAATTCCCATCTCTTTTTAGCGTTTGATCCTTGCGGCGAGAATGTCCTGTACGCCATCGACGAACACGAGCGAATTTGAATTCATAATCGCGTAGGTGTTGATTTCGTCAACGGTGGTGACGTTCACTTCAGGAAGGTTACGTGATGAAAGGTAAATGTTGTCGGAGTTTGAAGGAAGCACGAAGAGCACTTTCCTGTCGCCTGCCTTGATGTTCTCAAGGATTTTGATGAACTCCTTTGTCTTTGGCGCGTCCATTGTGAACGGCTCCACAACAACGATCGCATTCTCCTGCGCCTTGTATGAAAGGGCTGAGAAACGTGCGAGCTGCTTGAGCTTCTTGTTGAGTTTGAAGCCGTAGAAGTGAGGCTTCGGACCGAATACGCGACCGCCGCCGACATAGATGTTCGCCTTCAAGCTGCCGTGACGCGCACCGCCTGAACCTTTCTGGCGGATGAGCTTTTTCGTACTGTAGGCAACTTCGCTGCGATCCTTCGTCTTGGCGTTGCCGTGACGCTGGTTTGCGAGATACTGCTTGACATCAAGGTAAATCGCGTGATCGTTCGGAGTGATGCCGAAGATTTCGTCGTTGAGGACTACCTTCTTTCCGGATTCTGTTCCGTCAATCTTAATTACTGATAATTCCATAGCTTAGTCCTCCAAAATTACATAAGAACCTTTGGCCCCAGGTACAGAGCCTTTCACAACGATGAGGTTGTTCTCAGGGATGAGCTTGATCACCTGAAGGTTGAACACCTTCACCCTCTCATTTCCCATATGACCTGCCATACGCATTCCAGGGAACACGCGTGAAGGCCAGGAGCAGGCACCGAGAGAACCCGGGTGACGGAGACGGTTGTGCTGACCGTGAGTGGTACCGCCTACGCCGGCAAAGCCGTGACGCTTAACGACTCCCTGAAAGCCTTTACCTTTGGATGTTCCGACAACATCGACGTAGGTGGTGT
>CAVEHG010000318.1:0-2066 GCA_963615405.1 bacterium
GGCTGACGAGATCCTTCAGGCCTTTCTTTTCAATCTGCTTGCCGCTTTTTGTGTTCTCGTTGAAAACCCTGACAGTCCTGTTGTCTTTGAGGGTGATGACAAGGTCGTTCATCTGTCCTTTCGGAATCGAGACCATTCCCCACCAGTACTCGTCTTTCTTTGCGTTTGACGCGCTGAATTTTGCAGGGCGGGATTTCTTGCTTTCGGCTGTGGAGCCTGGAGCCGGATTGAACAGACCGATCATGAGAGGCATTACGGTTTTTCCGCGGCTCTCAATCTCTTCTTTTACGGCGATCTCGTTGTTGATCTGCTTGATTTTTGACTCGAGGTCTTTTTTCTGGGCGTTAGCCTCCTCGATAATCGAAGGATCCACGTCTCCAGGATATTTTGACGAGAATGCGACAAGCTCGTCATAGATAGAATTCATGTTTGTCTGCACTGACTTGTAATGGTCGCGGATGTCATAAACTGTGAAAGCGCCGTTCTTCCCGGTTCCGGAGCCTTCCTTCATTTCACGCGCGAATTCCTCGCCCATTTTGTCTTTATATTCGTATGCCTTGTCGCGGAAAAGCCCTTCCCTGTAGATGGCAACATCCTGTCGCGCTTTTTTAAGGCTTTTTATGCTCGCCTGGACTCCTGCGGAATCCTTGACTCCGGCTTTCGCCGCCGCTGAATTCGACTCGTTTTCCGCGGCTGTGTATGCTTCAAGGGCCGCGCTCAAGGCTGAAACCTGTCCGTCAAAATCAGCTGTGGCTTTCGCCTTTTCTGTCTGGGATGCGAGAGCCGATTTTTTTCCGTTCACGAGGCTCACAACCTCAAGCTGTTTTCCGGCGGCGGCAAGCGCGTCATTTGAGCCGTAGACTTTTACAGCGGAAGCGTGCATTGTCTTTGCCTGGGAAACGTTCTCGGAGGCAAGAAGCTTGCTCACGCGCTCAGCTGTGAGGTTCGCTCCTTTTTCGCACACATCGGCAGGAAGTTTGAGCTGTGAGTCAAGCTTTGAGAAGCTGGACAAGGCTGTGTTCGCGGCAGAGCGGAGCTTTGTCTCCTGGCTTGCCTTCATTGTGTCGGTGCTGTCCAGAGCGGCTGCACCCTCATTGTAAAGGGAAACATACTCGAGATATTGCTTGTTGAGCTTCGCGTCCGATATGTCCTTCCAGTAATTCTCGGCGGCGGCCGGCTCGCGCGTGTTCCATGCGTTCACGCCGGCCGCGATCGCTTTCTCGTCAGCGGTTCCGCCTCCTGTAGAGGCGCACGATACTGCAAGCAGCGCAGCAAGAGCCGCCGACAATATAATTCCTATTTTTTTCATTTGATAACCTCCTTATGTCCGTATCCGCAAAAAAAGCGGATAAGCAGCAAGATTTTTTCTATTGTTCTCTTACAAGCCGGAATCCGACATCCGGATAGCCTGCCTGCGCGTCGATTTCCTTGAAATTTGAAATTCTCAGGTCTGAAGGGCCGTCCATCCAGGAGCCGCCCTTCACCGTTCGGAGAGAAGATTCCCCGTCTTCTGAGCGGGATGTCGAAGTCCATTCCCAGACGTTTCCTGCCATGTCAAGAATTCCAAGCTCATTCGCGCCGTTCTCAAAAGCTCCCTGCGGAGATGTGAACTTGTATTTTCCGTTTCCCTTGTAGTTTGCGCGCTTGCCCTTGTTTGGAGACTCGTCTCCCCACGGATAGATGGTTTCTTTTCCGCCGCGCGCCGCTTTCTCCCATTCCTCTTCTGCAGGCAGGCGGTATTTCGCTCCGGTCTGCTCAGAAAGCCACTGCGCATACGCTTCAGCGTCAGAAACGCTGACTCCGATAACAGGCTGGCTAGCCTGGTTGAAATCAGAATTGTCTAGATATTCAGGACGGCTTTCAGAACGCGTCGCATGAAGAAACGCCGCGAACTGCGCGTTTGTGACAGGCGAAAGAAGAATCTCGTAAGCTCCTGTCTCGGTCTGGCGCGCGGCCTCGACTTTTCTTGCCTTGCTGTCTTGCGGAACAGCTCCGGCCATAAATTCTCCGGCGGGAATTTGCGCGGCGGAGAATTCCTTGGCAATGTCTTCTATATAGATGTAGTT
>CAVEHG010000319.1:0-2058 GCA_963615405.1 bacterium
CACCGACCGCGCCGTCTCCGCGTGTGAGTGCGCGGTAAAGTTCGCCCTTGCGGTATTCCAGGCAGATGGCCGTGCCGTCGAATTTGAGCTCGCAGCTGTAGCTGAAGCCGCTTCCTATGGATTTGTCTGCGCGGAGTGCAAATGCCTCTACCTCAGCGATATTGTAGGTATTTCCGAGCGACAGCATCGGGTAGCGGTGGGGGTATTGGGCGAATTCGCGCTTCTGGCCGGGCGTTGCGGTTTCCAGGTCGCTGCCCACTCTGTGGGTGGGGGAGTCGGGTGCGTCGAACTGAGGCCACTGCTTTTCCAGGTCCTCCAGCTCGTGCATCATCATATCGAAATCGTAGTCGCTGATCGTCGGAGCATTGTCCACATAATACCTGTGGCTGTTCTCCTTCAATGTTTTGCGCAGTTCGCCGATTCTCAGTTCCGCTTCCCGTTCTGTCATAAAATGAAATTTACCTTTTCAGAAATTCTCTATGAATCCCTAAAAAGGCAAATATAGTCATTTTTGGCGTAATTGCAGGTAAAAATGTTATTGTGTTAGAACTTCATTTCGAGACCGACGGTCAGGGTGAAGCAGCGCGGGGATTTGTATTTCTCGCCTGTCGGGAGTTCCATATAGCGGTGCGTCATCCTCCAGGCGCAGTCGATGCGGACCAGACGGAAGATGTTGCTGATGCCGGCGGCCATCTCCACGTAAGGCTTGTTCAATGAGTACATCCCGACAGGGAAGAGCATAGGCGCGTCCGCTGACCACTCGCTGCCGAGGATGCCGTTGTTCTTTGTCGTGAGCGTGCCGTAAGCCGCTTTCACTGTGGCGATTTCCCGCCAATGCAGTTTCTTTATGAGAGGAATCTTTCCGAGGAAGAATCCGCCGAAGTCGTGCTCCCAGAACAGGGTGGTCCAGGTATCTGCCGCGAATTCGTAGAACTCCATACAGGAGAATGCGTTACGGTCGTTTATATAGGTTCCGTTGCCTTCGAAGAGTTTGAGCATCGGATACGGGACTTTTCCCACGATGTTTCCCGCGGTGAAGCGGATGTCGGAAGTCCCGACAGGAGGTACGCGAAGCTTGTATTTGACCTTCATTTCCGAACGGAAATAGCTGTAGTCGTTCTTTCCTATGCCCTTCAGGGAACCTGTAAGGTCGAAGGTGACCACAGGATATTTCGTGTGGAGGTAGCTCTTGCTGAATACCCCCCGGTCCACGGTTTCATTTTTGGAGATTCTGGCTTCAAAGCGCAATGCATTGGCTCCCGCTGAGTTGACAAATATTGTATCCAAGCCGGCAGCCCCTCCCGGAATCGGAGTTTTGACTACCTTCATCATCGGGACATACTGGTTGGCGAAGATTCTCTGAACCTGAAGTGTGGTGGATGTGTTGAGCCAGGGAGCGATTTCCCAGTCATAGGTCACGTAGAAGTCGTTCACAGGGCTTCGCTTCTCGCTGTTGCGTTTGGTGAGAAGGGAGGAGAGGATGTTGGTCTCGTTGAAGGCGGATGAACTTCGACCCAGCTGCCGGACATCCTTTCTGGCGGAGACTGTGATTTTCTTCGTCGGGTAACGGCTCAGCATCCACTCGAGGGTGAGTCCGCCCTTGAATTCCCTGTCGCGGGTACCGTAGGCAAGGTAGGTGGTGTAGCGGAATTTGCGGCTGAAGTCGGCGGTGGATCTGAAGCCCAGGGCGAATCGGTAACCCTCCAACTTATTGAAACTGTATATGTTGGAGTATGGGCCTATGCCGACGTATTTGGTCTGCAGATAACCGCTTATAAAGGTGTTTACCAGATCGTAGAGATTATGGTAGAGAGGGACGTTCTTAATGGAATCCACCATCTGGTAGATGCCCTTTTCCTTCTCTGAAAGCTGGTAGGGGCGTGCTGCGTCCCACCATTGGTCGCTTTTGCGACCGGCATCCTTGAAAACGGTGACAGGAGGCTCGGGGTTGGCGTGCAGGCGCTGCGCTTCGCGGCCCAGTTTGGGGTTCATATAGTCGATCTGGCGGTTGCCGAGGAAGGACGCGATCTTCGAGGAGTCGTTCATCGTGACGGAGAA
>CAVEHG010000320.1:0-2056 GCA_963615405.1 bacterium
GTCTCGGGGAATGTCAAGATTCCTTCCGGAGTGACTGAAATCCCTGATGGCGCTTTCCGCGGATGCAATAATCTTAATGGTACTCTCACCCTGCATAACGGAATCACCAAGATAGGCAAGTCGGCTTTCGAGAGTTGCGGACTCAAGGGTGAACTGGTCCTTCCAAAGAACTTGACAATCATAGAGGAAGCTGCTTTCTCCGGTTGCCGGTTCAGCGGGACTTTGATCCTGCCGGAGAGTTTGGAAATCCTGGGCGAAAGTGCGTTCCTCTGCAATTACCGGCTTTCGGGAGAACTCAGGATTCCAAGCAACATCCAGAGTGTCAGGGACAATTGTTTCTCCGGCTGTACCGGTCTCAAGGGACTGGTTCTTCACGAGAATCTGGATATGATAGGCGTGAATGCTTTCCACGAATGTGTCGGACTTGATTACATAGTCTGTGAAGGAGCCATTCCTCCTAAGGTGGGTTCAGGTGCGTTCTATGCCATACCTAAAGACGAAATTTCAATCGAGGTCCCTGAGGCTTCGGTGGCCGCTTACCAGACCGCCTCCGGCTGGAAGGATTTCAAGAGGATCTCAGCCTACCGGAATTTCGTGGTCACTCCAGGAAAAGTCTCGGCCATCAACACCAAGACTACCCGTAAACTTGTCCTGTACGCCGACGGTGGATGGGTAGTGAAGAGCAAACCGGACTGGGTGAGCCTGAGTCAGGTCGTCGGAGAAGGCAAGACTGAACTTACCCTGGAGTTCTCGCAGATGCCTCCGGGGGCTGACCGCGAGGGCGAGGTGGTCTTCAAACTGGAAGACAAGGATTTCCAGACCGTCTGCAAGGTCTCCCAGTATGATTGCGGCTATGCCGAGGATGAGATCGTCACCCTGCGGAAGGCCGAAAAGGGAAATGGCATCAACATTGTTTTCCTAGGCGACGGCTTTAGCGCCAAGGAGGTCAGCGAAGGTCTTCTGATGTCAGCGGTCAACGAGGCGGCCGGCTATCTTTTCGACATCGAACCTTACAAGACCTACGCCGGTTATTTCAATGTCTACACGGGGATAGCCGTCTCGCAGGAGTCCGGAGTGGGTGGTGTCAACACCGTCGTCAACAACAGATTCGGCACCGTCTCGAAAGGGGATGGCACGCTCGGAGGCAGGAATGGCGACAGTGACTACAACGAGATATTCAAATACGCCTGCAAGGCTCCGACGGTCTCGGAGTCAAACCTTTGCAAGACGCTGATAGTCGTGGTCCCGAACACCGCGGACTATGAAGGAATATGCTATATGTATTCAGGTGGTGAGGCCATAGCCTACTGCCCGATGAGCACCGATGACTATCCGTATGATTTCCGCGGACTCGTGCAGCACGAGGCTGGCGGCCACGGTTTCGGCAAACTTGGCGACGAGTACATCCTCTCGAACTCCTTTGTGGATGAAAAAGCCGAAAAGGAGATCGCCGCCGCCAAGTCTCTCGGCTGGTACGCCAATCTCTCGCTGACCGGGAAGATGAGCGAGGTGCCTTGGTCGCACCTTATCTTCCACAAAAAGTACAGTTCCGTGGTGGACATCTACGAGGGAGGCTATACGTTTACCCGCGGGGTCTACCGTTCCGAGTCGACAAGCTGCATGAACAACAACATATCTTACTACAACGCCATCAGCCGCGAGTCCATAGTGCGCAGGATCAAGTCCTACGCCGGCGAGGACTTCAGTTTCGAGGACTTCGTGGCGAACGACAGCGTGGCCGGGGGGTCGGAGACTGCCGCCACCCGCGGAACGCTGCTCAGGAATGAAGACGGCCGCCGCACCCATAAGCCGGTGCGGATGGGTGTCCGTCCTCCTTTAAAATAATGATAGTCAATGAGTAGGAATATTAAGAATATACTGATGCTGGCTTTGCCGCTCTTGCTTGCGGCCTGCTCCGAAGATGCTCGCACGGAAGACCCCGGAATGGAGATCCGCTTCAACGTGACCTACCCGGCGTTGACCAGAGCCACACCGGCCGGCTTCGAGAGCGGCGACACCGTCGGCCTCTGGATGACTGAATATGTCTCCGGAGAGT
>CAVEHG010000321.1:0-2055 GCA_963615405.1 bacterium
TTTCTGACCCGGGAGCAGCTTCGCGAGCTTAAGAAAGCCGGAGTCACAAGCTATCACCACAATATCGAGACCTCAAGAAGAAATTTTCCGAACGTCTGCACAAGCCACACCTACGAGATGAAAATTCAGACAATCAAGATGGCCCAGGAAGAAGGCCTTTGCGTGTGCTCAGGCGGAATAATCGGAATGGGAGAGACTTTCGAGGACAGGCTGGACATGGCGATCTCCCTTTCGGAGCTTGGCGTGAAGTCAATTCCGATCAACTCTCTCATGGCGATTCCGGGAACTCCGTACTCGAATATAAAACCTCTCTGCGAGGACGAGATTCTGCGCACAATCGCGATGTTCCGCTTCATAAATCCGGAGGCGAACATAAGGCTTGCGGCCGGAAGAAAGCTCCTGTCGGATTCGGGGAAAAAGGCGTTCTGCTCAGGGGCGAGCGCGTCAATCACAGGCGATATGCTCACGACCTGCGGAACGACAATCGCGGGAGACTTTGAGCTTTTAAATTCTCTCGGAAGAAAATGCGGAGCAGATTACAGCTCCGGCTGCGGCTCAAGCTGCGCTTCTGACTGTGGTTCTGACATTCGTCCGGACCACAGTCAGGACTGCGGAGGAAGCAAAGGCTGCTGCGCATAAAGCTTTTGAAAATTCGGCTCTGTCTTTTTGCGGACGGAAAAGCAGTTTTTTATAAAAATCCAGATCTGGAAAAATCAGGAGAAAACATGAACAGGAAAATTTTGACTACAACATTCATCGCGCTTTTTGCCGCGATTATCTGCATCGGAACATTCATCAGGATTCCTATCGGACCGGTTCCGATTGTCCTGCAGAACGCGCTTTGCGTTCTTACCGGCGTTATTCTCGGCGGGCTCTGGAGCGGAGCGCCCGGCCTTGTATGGATGCTCGCAGGCCTTATCGGGCTTCCTGTCTATTCAGGCGGAACAGGAGGAATCGCAGTCTGGCTCGGGCCTACAGGCGGATTTTTGCCTGGATACGTGCTCGGGGCCCTGGCCGCTGGCCTTATCGCCGGAAAGCCTTCTGTATCCGAGAAAAAGGAAGGAAAGGCGAGAGCTTTCCGTGTCGCGATTGCAATGGTTGCGGGAATGGCTCTGCTCTACATTCCGGGCGTGATCCACTTTGCGCGCTGGGCTGTCGCAGCCGGAAAAGTTCCCGCTGAAAAGTCTGTCATGGCCTACACGATGGGAGCTTGCGTCCTGCCTTACATTCCGGGCGACATCATCAAGATTTTAGTCTGCGTTCCTGTCGCTCTGAAAGTCCGGCCGGTTCTCGCCCAGTATCTTTACTCTGGAAAGAAAGAAGCCTCAAAGGAAAAGCTTCCGGAAGAATCTTCTGAACCTAAAGAATCCGAATAGAAATGACTGAAAAATACTCGTCGTTCAGCTACAAGGCGGGAAACACGTTCATGCACGCTCTTCCCGCCTGGCTTAAAATTCTGCTTGTACCTGCCTTGAGCCTCGTTTTTTTCAGGCTCCCGGTGTTCTGCTCGCTCGGCCTGATTCTCTTTCAGCTTGTTCTCGCGACCTGCCTCAAATTCACGTTCAGGGAGCAGTTTTCAGACCTTAAATTTGTGGTTTACTTCGCGGTCATCCTTTATTTTATGAGCTTCATCGGCATTTTCTGCTCGTCGCTCTTCCCGCAGGCGGAAAAGGGCGGAGCTGATTTCCTTTTTCTGCTGAAAAGCTCTTTTTTAAAGTGCCTCAAAAATTACGCGACCGCGCTCATGCTGGTTAAGCTTTTCTGCGTGATCCAGGCATCGTCGATTGTGTTCAAGACAACGACATCGCTTGAGATGCGCGAGGGAATCGGGAAGATTGAAAGCGCTGTCCGGAAAATTCTTCATCTTAAGGACAAAAACACTCTTACGGACTTTATCTCATTCGCCGTCTACTTTATTCCGGCCGTGTTCAAGATCTGGGGGCAGCTTACAACCGCATGGAAAGCCCGGCAGGGAAAGGCCTCGCTGAGGATGTTCCTTGCGCTTTTTCCTGTTCTTTTTTCCGTGGGAATGAAAAACGCCTACAACACGGCGAA
>CAVEHG010000322.1:0-2049 GCA_963615405.1 bacterium
GCATACGATGCCGCGGAAAAGTTGAATGATCCTAAACCCGGAATCCAGTACATCAGAGTCCGGCTTCTATTTGACGAAGGAAAGAAGAAAAGCGCGCAGGCACTCACACTTGACCTGGAGGCCCAGGCGGATGCGTTAAAGGATGAGGAGGCAAAGCAATGAGCATCTTGGATGAAATTGGCAAGGAGCTGTCGCACAGCGAAGACTCCTCTTCCACCTGTGGTCTTCTAGAGGTGAAACCCGCCAATGAATGGATCATTCAGGCGCTCAAGCGTCCTGACCCGGATTATTTCTTCCACAATATGATTGTGGCACAGGAGAATACGGTGATCTTCGCTGTCAGCAATGTCGGCAAGTCCATCCTGGCAGTGCAGATTGCCAGCGAAATAGCCCTGAGCTTTCCTGTTCTGTATCTGGATTTGGAACTTTCCGACAAGCAGTTCCAGATGCGTTACAGCGAAGATGGAATTGTCCACGAATTCCCAGCAAACTTCCTGAGGGCTGAAATCCGCCCGGAACTGATGCTGAATGTAGACTTGGAAGAAGGAATACTCAAAAGCATCGAAATAGCAGCGCAGCACGGCACCAAGTTTTTTATCATTGACAACATAACCATAGCCTGCATAAGCGCGGAGAAATCGGAGGCGGCAGGAGAATTTATGAAGAAAATCATCTCTCTCAAAGGCCGCTATGGATTGACAATCATTGCCATAGCTCACACTCCCAAAAGGCACGGCTACGACCCGCTGACGCAGTATGACCTTGCAGGTTCCGCAAAACTAATCAGCCTGTTCGATGCCGGCATCGCGATAGGCCGGAGTGCCAAGAATCCTGAACAACGCTACATAAAGCAGGTGAAAGTCCGCACCGGACAATCCATCTACGGCGAGGACAATGTGATGGTCTGTGAACTTGTAAAGGATGGCGGATGGCTGCATTTCGAGATTGTCGGGTATGAGAGTGAGATGAGCCTGATAAGCATTGGCACGAAACCGAAAGACCCGAGGTTTGACAAGGTGATAACGCTTCATTCACAGAGATATTCGGTAAGACGCATCGCAGAGATGACCGGAGTGCCTAAATCGACTGTGGGGAGATGGGTTCGTGAAGCCCCTGTCCCGAGTGTCCCATCTGTCCCATCAATGGATAATGAAAGACAAGCGGGACACGTGGGACAGTGGGACACCTGCCCTGACAGCGACTTGCCTGATGATGAAAACCTGTAGGTATGAAGTATCGCTACCATCTTCTGAAATATGCCGGACCTGCGACAAGGTTCACTTGTCCCTCGTGCGGAAGGCCACGATGTTTCACTCCATACGTGGATGAAAACGGCGAGCCTGCAGACATCAAGCTTTATGGAATATGCGACCACATAAATTCTTGTGGATATGTGTCTTATCCTCCTTTCGACTACGGAAGAAAAATATGTCCAGTGAACTACTTCGCCAAGACTAAGGCATCTGAACGGGAGGCTTCCAAACCGACAGAAATTTCCACAATTCCGGAGGCTATTGTGAAGAGGAGCTTGAATTTCTCTGACAAAAACAGTTTCATAGCATTCCTTCATAGATTGTTTCCACAAGAAGCCGTCCAGCGTGTCCTAAGCCTTTACAAGATCGGGACAATGTGGGACACCGGGACGGTCTGGGACGGTGGGACAATCTTCTACGAGTTCGACAAGACGGGCCGCTGCCGCTCAGGAAAGATTATCCGCTACAACCCGGGGACAGGTCACCGAATTAAAGATGATTGCCAGCCATCCGTAAGTTGGCTTCACACTTCCCTGCTCCGCTCCGGAGAACTACCGAAAGGCTGGACACTAAGTCAGTGCCTTTTCGGGGAACATCTCCTGACACTGTTTCCAGACAAGCCAGTTGCCCTCGTGGAAGCCGAGAAGACAGCCGTAATCTGCGCCGCAACCTTCCCCGACCATATCTGGCTAGCCACTGGAGGTCGCCAGCAATTCAATGACCGCATTCTTGTCCTGAAGGGTCGCTCCGTCAAAGTCTTTCCAGACATCGATGCCTACCCCGACTGGAGGAGGAA
>CAVEHG010000323.1:0-2046 GCA_963615405.1 bacterium
ATGAAATCCGAGGTGAAATGCGATGTCGAGATTGAGTTTGCCGCCGATTTCAGGAATGACGGAGATATGGAGTTCAGCGTCCTCCAGATACGCCCGATTTCCATCGACGGAATGCGGAGCGGCGTCGACTGGTCGAAAATCGAAACATCCGGGGCGTGGCTTCGTTCAGGCTGCGCCATAGGTCCGGGAGAAATTCCGGGGATATATGACATCGTCTATCTCAAGCGTGAGTCGTTCGACAGGATGCGCACCCGCGAAATCGCCGCATCCCTCAACTCCCTCAACGCTGAAATGCGCCGCCTGAAAAGGAACTATATTCTCATAGGCTACGGCCGCTGGGGGTCATCCATCCCATCTCTCGGAGTGCCAGTCCAATGGAGCGACATCTCCGAAGCGAAGGCCATCGTGGAGTGCAGCCTCGAAGATTTCCGCATCGAACCGAGCCAGGGTACGCATTTCTTCCAGAATATGACATCTGCAGGCGCAGGCTACATCAATGTGAACCCCTGGTCCCGTCCCGAAGACCTCTGCGACACATCTGCCCTTGACGCTCTCCCGGCCGTCCGCGAGACCGAATTCATCCGCGCCGTACGCCTCGACCGCCCTCTCGCCGTCATCGCCGACGGCCGCAACAGCCGGGCCTGCGTGAGGTTTTAGGGTTAATTGTTTCAAAGCCACTTAAAAATATTGGGCGATATCCAGATGGTCAAAGCGGAGAAGTATCCTACAACTCCTTGATTTTAAATATATTGTACGAGATTCCAGTATCGTCTGCACTGTCGCCTTCGTGCTTTTTGAGGGCGCGTACGACGCGGACCGTTATCGGCAGGGCAATGATTTCATAGACGGTCTTGAGAAAAACTTGCCAGAGCATCATCTTGGGCAGTTCCTCAAGTGGAATGACTCCGAGAAAGGCAATCGGGAAGAAGATCAGGCTGTCGAAACTCTCCCCGGCAACCGTGCTGAGTATGGCGCGCAGGGAGAAGCGCTTCCCGCCGTCACGGCGTTTCATCTTGCTCATCACGAACGCGTTGGCAAAAGAGCCGGCAATGAATGCGATGAATGATGCGGCAGCGATGCGCGGAGCAAGGCCGAAAATCGAGTGGAAGCCGGCCTGATTGTCCCAGTACGGGGCGGGCGGGATGGCATCGCAGAGCGCCCCCATCGCAACGACGAAGAAATTCATAACAAAGCCCGTCCAGATGAGCAGACGCGCCTTGCCGTAGCCCCAGACTTCGCACACGCAGTCGTTGATTATGTAGCTTATCGGAAAAACCAGAAGACCGCCGGTCAATGAAATCGGGCCGACCGCAATCTGCTTTGTTTCGAGAAGGTTCGCCGTAATGAGGCAAACACAGAAGAGTATGCTGAAAAGCAGAAACAGCACGCTCACCGTCTTGGGCGATTTTGTCATAATATTTCCGGACAACTTTACAAAAAGCCCGCGAAGTTACTAATTATTTTCCGAATGCCACGGAACTGTTATGCCTGCAAACGCTTTTCATAGGCATCCAACGCCTCGGCCATAAGGACGCGGCCTTTTTCGGCGATTTCCTCGCCTTTCGCGTAGTCGGTGATGTTGCTGTAGGAATCGAAACTCATTTTCACAAGAATGTCCGGCCGATACATTTCAATCTGGAGACTCGCTATGGTGCGGAGCATCAGTGAAAAGGTACGGGAGAGAATGGATGCGTAGTTGTCGTCCACAAGGAAAGGCATCTTCTCGGCTTCAGCCTCTGTTTCAATGGCTTTAACTTTTGCGGAAATGTCCCGGCTGCTCTGAATTGCCTTTCGGGTCTCGTCATTCACGGTCTTGACCATATCGATGACGGACATCCCCTTTTTTCGGGAAATCGGAGCGAGTATGGCGGAAATCTCCTCCTTCAGTTCAGGGTCGGATTTGCGAGCCTTTTCAAGTGCTTTGATGTAGTCGGCGATTCTCTTGGAATCAAGTTGATTCACATCGAAAGAAACAAGGATGTCATTGCCGTTTCTCGCAGCGATGCTGAAAGGTGCCGTGTTCACCGCACCGCCGTCGATGAGCGT
>CAVEHG010000324.1:0-2042 GCA_963615405.1 bacterium
GTGTATTCGGAGTGCGGACTGGTAACTTCGGCGAGCCAACTGGCGCCCGGGAGAGAAATAGAGATCCGTCTGGCCGACGGAACGGTAAAAGCGGTAATATCATGAAAGAAATGACCTACGGCGAAGCGCTGGAAGAACTGGAACGGATTGTTGAAACCTTGCGCGACGGACATCTTGAATTAGAAAAAGTGCAAAGTATGGTAGAGCGCGCGAACGCCTTGCTGAAGCATTGTGACGCATTATTGCGTAATCTTTGCGAAACTTTGCCCGACAAAAACGCAAACTGACGTTTTTTTTTTTTTTTTTTGAACGCTATTTTCCGTACATTTGCTTCGTACAATGTCCTAATACATCCCGCCTATGGAAAACGCGTATGTGCTTTCTGAAGTTCTCGCCATTGTCCCGTTGATGTTCGCGGGTGGCGCTTTCGTTTCCGGATGCCTGTTGCTGAAACGTTCTCAAGGCAGTCCGTCCCGCCTTCTGATGTCCATCATCTGCTTCGCCTGGTTCTTCGTTGAGGCGGGCTTTATACCTGGGATGATACAGGGCGTCCGGCTGCAGGACGTTCAGTCCCGTTTCCACGGAACTTTTTTCATCTATACGCTTATCGCCGCCGAAATTTCGCTGCTTTATCCCTACACGCTGTTCTTAGCCGCCCGTGTGCGGTTGAAGTCCGCGTTACGGCACATGGTCCCGCCGCTTGCCTTGAGTCTTGTTTACGCGTTGTATCTGGCGTTTACTCCCGTGGCGAACACCCCGGGGCCGCTTGTTGATATGCTGCGTGGCCTTTCCACCGGCCAAACCGATCCGGTGGATCTCGCTCTCCGTTGTCTGTTGATGATTTATCTTGTCTCCGACGCGCTGGTCGTTTCTGTGAAAGTGAAGCGGTTCATCCCGTTCTACGACACCATGCTGGACCGCAACTTCTCCAATGTTGACTCGTACGCCATTTCGTGGCTCCGCGACGTGTTCCGCGTGGCCGAAGTGGTGCTTGTCCTGTTCCTGATTTACATTGTCATTCCGGGGCAGACTCTTTCGCTGGTGATCGGTATCGTTCACATGTTCGTGCTGGCCGCCATGCTGTTCCTTACGGTGCATTCCGCCCTTACGCTCGAGTCGGTTGATTCGTCCCTGTTCCCTGATTTGCGCTGGAACTGGAAGGCCTGGTCGTGGGAATTGGTTAATCCGGGAGAGGAATTGCCTGAAGAGGGGAAGCCCGCTGTTCAACTGCTTACCGAACAGCAGGTGAAGGGCTATCAGCAGGTTTTTGACGAATGGATGCGCATTACCAAGCCTTACACGAAGTCGGAATTCCGCGTGTCGGACGTGAACAAGAAACTCGGCATAGGCCGTCTTGAAACCAATGAATTCTTTAACCGCGCCTACCATTGCTACTTCCGCAATCTGGTGCAGCGTTACCGCATTGAAGAGGCCATCCGCATGATGCGCGAGGCGCCTGAACGGCAGATAAAGGAAATCTCGTACGAGGTGGGTTTCAGTTCGCAATCGGTCTTCGCTCGCTCATTCCAGAACCAGATGGGCATGTCGTGCACGCGTTACCGCGAAAAAATGAAGGCGGGCGAAGTGTGAGCCAGCCCGTCTAACATAGCGTGTTTCAGCGGCTTGCGCGTTATGTCAAAATTTGCCCGATGATCCGCGAACCCGAAATGACATTTCTGTTAACACGAAATTCCTGAAATATTTGGTGGGGCGGCGAATGCCCCCTATCTTTGCAAGTGAAAGGAGATGAAACTCTTACTCTCTAAAGGCTGCCACCCGGCAGCTGGTCCTTCAGGAGGGAGGGGTGCCCGAATGGGGGGCTGTAAGAGTCTAATCCGATCAAGATTTATTTTTCTTCGTTTTTTAGTGAATTAGTGAGAAAAGAGCCTGTCAAGTGTGACGGGCTCTTTTTGATTTTGCCGTGAGCGAATTTTCCGCTACATTTGTATGACTTCGCCGGATGGGCGAGCCGGTTCCTGATTCCGGAATAATTTTTTATAAAAGATATGGACAGTTTGCTGGACGCCGTGAGGCGGATAGAC
>CAVEHG010000325.1:0-2041 GCA_963615405.1 bacterium
ATATAATTTTGCGAAAAACTATTGACAGGACCTTGACAGGACACGATCCTTGGCACGGACGCTTTTCGTTTGCAACCAACACGGCGCCTCCGGGAATATTCCCGGAGGCGCCGTGTTGGTTTTTCATCGGATTTCCGATGATTCAGGCTTCCTCTTTCGCGTTTGCTTCCGCAATCACGGTCGCAACGCCGTCGGTCACCTTAACCGTGTAGGTATAGTCGTTGGTTGCCTTGAGGATGTAAACACCGGTTTCGGCATCATACGTGCACTCCGCAATCAGAATGGAGTTGTATGCCGGCTTGCCGTCCACATCCTTGGAGGCTCTCTGTGCCATCAGGAGAACCTTGTTCCCGGGGAGAATATCCACATAGTAACCGGCATCCGCCGTATAAACCGTGGTTGCCTCGGTCTTTGTGATCGTTGCGCTCTCGTATACGGGAAGCGGCTGATTCTCTTTCTTGTCTTCTCCGCCGATGATCTCGGAACTCTTTTCCCTCAGATCCAGCTGATAGTATGCGGTGGACGTAACCTTTCCGTTCTCATCCTTCTCCCGAACAACATAGTACAGCTTGCCGTCATTGAGCATGACGTTGTCGGCAGTCAAAGCCTCCCCGTCCTTGGAAAGTCCGAAGGAGAAGTACGCACCGGAGGAAATGTTCATATCCGACGCGACGACCCGGTTAACCGTTACCTGATAGCCGTCGTTTGCCTCCACCGTCTCCTCACGGAGCAGAGCATAAACGCTGTAGCCGTATGTCTGGAAGACAGAGAATGCACGGCGGGTAAGGATGACGGAATACGTGTAGTTGTCCTTTCCCTTGAAGGTTGCGTGGTAATAGTTGTTGCCGAGCGAAACCAGTTCTGCATGATCCACCTCGGTTATCATCGTTCCGTCGCTCTCCAGATACTTGGAGTTTGCCCCGAAGGTTGCGTTGAGATAGCTGGAAGTTGCCTTTCCGTCCTCACCGTACTCGGTGCAGAGCGTGACGGTTCCGTAGGTGTTGGGGAACTGACTTGCGGCACTGGAGCCCATCATCTGGTAGATGTAGTAGAGGTAGTACAGGTAGTTGTACGAAGGCATGGTCATCACATAGGACAGACCCGTGACCGCATAGGTGCTCTCCGAGCTGCTTCCAATGCCTGTTCCCTGGTAGCTGATGGTAATGTCAAAGCGGAAATAACCGATGGTCAAGTAGGTTTCCGTTTTTCCGTCCGTTACCTTTCTGACAACAGTGCAGGAGTAGTTCTTTCCGTTGATGACAACGGTTCCCGAAACGGAGAATTCGTCACTGCCGGAAGGAGCGAAGGTCAGCTTTTCGATCGGTGCGTAAAGCTCGGTTTTGGAATCCACCAGTACAGGGTACAGCCCCTTGGTTTCTTCCTCGCGGACAAAGCTGATGGCAAATCCATCGTTCTTGTAGTAGGTTTTGTCGTTGTACTCCTTGATGTCCGAGAGCTTTCCGAAGTTCTCCTCGATGTAACCGTACCGGTTCTTGTCCGCAGCGGTTTCGTCCAGATGGAAGAGCGTTACGTTGTCATCATCATCTATTGTATAGTAGTATCTGACGCTGTTGTTGAAAATCGCAAATCCGTACTTGGAGAACAGGAGAGATTCCAACTCCTTTGTGTAATACGCGATGGACGTATAGGAGCGCGGGGTTGCGGTTCCCTTTTCCGCATCGTAGACATAGATGAATGCATCTGTTGCGGCATCGTTGACGTAGTAGAGCAGCGACTCGGTGATCAGCGAATAGGTTCCGGTCTCCTTCTGTCCGTCCATGAGGTACTTGGTGGCGGTTCCGTCGCTGTTCAGCAGGAGTACCGACCAGTCATCCTCATTGACATAGGTGTGAACGACCTCCTCGTGAAGCACGTGGAATGCATTGTAGGAATTGCTTCCGATCTTCATGGAACCGACCTTGCAGTTGAGTGTATACTCGGTGGAACCGTCCTTGTAGGTCAGAAGGATGTAGCCGTCCTTCAGCGTGTAGGTTGCGTTTTCATCAATGTTGATGGTTTTGGGATCGGTTCCGGTTTCGCC
>CAVEHG010000326.1:0-2040 GCA_963615405.1 bacterium
ACATAGCTATCTGGCGGGCCAGAACGATCTGACGCTTGCGTGACTTCGAGAGCAGGTCTTCGCGGGTGATGCCGTAGTAGTCGCATACGGTACCGAGAACCTTCTCGACCGTCAGTTCGGACTTGTCCTCGCTGATGATCTTGTCAGTTATGCTGCGGGCCAGTTCGATGTTAGCCTCCTTGTGCAGACGTGTGGCGTGAGCTATGAGCGAAATGAGAACACCCTCCAGCTCGCGGAAATTCGTATTGATGCGGTTCGCAAGGAACTCCAGTACACTGTCATCGATGGTGACGCCCTCTCTGAAGCATCTGGCTTTCAGCATCTCCAGACGTGTGGCGTAATCAGGACGGCTGAGCTCCACGGAAAGTCCCCATTTGAAGCGGGAGAGAAGCCTGTCCTCGAAATTGCGCAGATCCACAGGAGCGCGGTCGGAAGTGAAGACGAGCTGCTTTCCGGACTGGTGCAGATGGTTGAACACGCTGAAGAACGCCTTCTGGGAACCCTGGCCGAGCAGATCCTGGATATCGTCCACGATGAGCACGTCAATCTTCATATAGAAGGCAAGGAAGTCCGTGAGCTTGTTGCGCACGTTCACGGCATCCATATACTGGGTCTTGAACTCGTTTCCTGTGACATAAAGCACTACGAGTTCAGGGAATTTCTCGTGAATGGCGATACCGATGGCCTGGGCCAGGTGTGTCTTGCCGAGACCTGAGCCGCCGAAGAGGAAGAGAGGATTGAACGGGTTCTGGCCCGGAGCGACGGAGATGTCGTTTCCGGCGGTTATGCCCATACGGTTGCACTCCCCTTCCACAAGGTTGCCGAAGCAGTAGACAGGATTCAGGCGCGGGTTGATCTTAAGCTTGTGAAGGCCCGGATACACAAAAGGACTCGGGTTCACTCCCTGGGTGTAGGTGTTCACGGTCACGCTCTTGTTCTCGGGAGTCTGGCCCTGTGCGGCAGGGATGACCATAGCGGGGGCGCTCTGTACAGGCTTTATTACATAAAGGAGTTTCGCGTCGGTTCCGATGACTCTTTTGAGAGTCTTGGAAATCACGTCAAGGTATGCGCCTTCGAGATATTCGCGGAAGAAATCGGATGGAACCTCGATGGTGAGGGTGGAGTCCACGATACTGACAGGTTTGATGGGCTTGAACCACACATCAAACTTCTGCGGCTCTATTATCTGCTGAATAATCTGCAGACAGCCGTTCCAGATGTCAATATGTTTCTCCTTATTTTCCATGATAACTGCTTGGGGATGCAAAGGTGGTGGAAAAAAAAGATAAAAAAATAAAAAAAAGGTATTGACTTTGATTTTTATTTTCGTTATCTCGTAGAAAGGCACCCGCCGTCAGGCGTTTTCACAACCATTTATCTTCTAAGCAGTTACAATGGGGGTTTTTCTTAAAGTCTTGATTCTGCCGCTTGGTAGAATTTAGAAAGGTTCCAAAATAACACTTTTTATTTAACGCGTGCCGTGGTGCCGTTTTCCACCTTGACCAGAAAGGCGTCAGTGTAGGTTTTGCTTATAGTTTGAAAGTATTCTTTAGCTTTCGAAACATCCGATGATACGCCGATGAAGTATTTGTAGAGTTTTCCGGACTTGATTTCGATTGGAGTGTAGCCGAGGAAGATCGGATCGGAGGAATCTTTCTTGACCGTGGTGGCAAGAATCTGGGTTGCGTAGACAGGACCGGCGGACATTGAGCCTGACGATATGCCCGCGGTGGACGTCTGTCCGGTCACCCCGGCAGGCTCTGTGGCTTCTGATTTGGTCTTTTCGGCAGCGGTGGCGCCCGATGAAGTTCCGGAGCCGGCTTTTGCATTGGACGCGTCAGCGGCCTGCGAACTCTGAGCTGAGGTTTTGCCAACCGGCTTGGAATCAGCGGATTTGCCGGCACCCACGCTCTCGTCGTAGAGTGTCTTGTATTCGCAGAAGGCATCGCAGAGGCGCACAGCGAGCTTTTCGCGGGCGTCCTTGCTGCGAAGAGTCGTGAGGTCGTTGTTCGAGGAGATGAAGCCGAGCTCGAGCAGCAT
>CAVEHG010000327.1:0-2036 GCA_963615405.1 bacterium
GCTCTACAGCGCTGTTCAGGACGCGATCGACAAGGCCTGCAAAAAGGCTGACTACGTTATCGCGCTCGGCCACATCGGAGACGATCCTTCATCATCACCATGGACAAGCATCGAGATCATCAAGAACACAAAGGGGCTGGACGCTTTCATTGACGGCCACTCCCACTCCACAGTTCCGATGAAGACTGTCAAGGACGCTGGCGGAAAGGACGTTGTTCTCTCCCAGACAGGAAGCTTCTTCGCGGCTGTCGGAAAAATGACGCTGAACGGAGACGAGATCAAGACTGAGCTTGTCACAAGCTACGAAAACTCAGACGAGAAAGTTGAAAGCCTCGTCAAAGAATGGGCGAAAAAAGTTGACGAGAGCCTGAACGAGGCTGTCGCTGTCGCTGATTCTCCTCTCTACATATCAAATCCTGAAAATCCGAAAGAGCGGCTTATCAGAAAGCAGGAGACAAATCTCGGAGACCTTATTCCTGACGCTGTCTACTGGTACTTCAACGAGATTGAGGGCCTGAACTGCGACATCGGAATCGGAAACGGCGGCGGAATCCGTGTCGACTCTCCGGCTGGAGACTTCACATACAACTCCGCAAAGAAAATCCAGCCTTTCGGAAACATCATCTGCCTTGTGGAGCTTAAGGGGCAGGACATTCTCGACGCGCTTGAATGGTGCTCAAGAAACGTTGGAAAGGGCGAGTGCGGCGGATTTTTGCACGTCGCCGGGCTCAAGTACACAATCGACACATCTGCCGAGCCGTCGCTCTCATCAACTCCTGAGGGAATGTGGCAGGCAGGACCGTCAGAGCTGTCAGGCGAATACCGCGTAAGAGACGTGCAGGTATACAACAGAAAAACAGGCGAATACGAGCCTCTTAGCCTCGAAAAGACATACACAGTCGGCGGAATCAACTACACGCTCCGCTCAAGCGGAGACGGCTGCGCGATGTTCGCGAAGGCGAAGCTCGTAAAAGACTACATCGGCGAGGACTACCTCATCACCTGCGCGTATGTAAAGGCGTTCGGCGGAAAAGACGAAAGGGGACTTCCTCACATCAGCACAGCGAACAGCCCGCTTTCATCATACAAGGGCTATCTTCTTGACTATGAGAACCCGAACGGAAGCGGAAGAATCACTATAAAATAAACTTTTCCCGCTTCCAGCGCTGTTTTCAGCGGAAAAAATGAAAAAGCCTGCCTTAAGGATTTTTTCCTCAGGCAGGCTTTTTTTCTCGTCATCTTTCCATCAATATTGCTTCTGTTATTTCTTCTGCGATTTTTCTGTCCTGTTTTTCACAACCGGAAAAAGATTCGTCACATGGAAGCCTGTAAGATCCCGCAAGACCTCACCCGCGATCATCAGTCCCGCGACAGACGGCACAAAGGCGTTGCTTCCGGGCACCTGGTTTCTGACAGCGCATGTGCGCTTTGTTCCCGGCGGACACACGCAGTGGTATTTGCAGCTCACGTCCAGATCCTCCTCGTGAGGAGGAATCACATTCTCGGTCGAGAACACGCATTTCAGCCTCTTGATTCCGCGCTTTTTAAGCTCGCCGCGCATTACACGCGCAAGAGGACACACGGACGTGCGCGAAATATCCGCGACACGGAGCTTTGACGGGTCAACCTTGTTTCCGGCTCCCATGCAGCTGATAACCGGCTTTCCGGCTTTTTTTGCGCTCAGCACAAGCTGTATTTTCCCGGTGACAGTGTCTATGCAGTCAACTATGTAGTCATATTGTGAGAAGTCGAACTGATCCGCTGTCTCCGGCATGAAGAACGTCTTGAATTTTGTGACTTTGCAGTCCGGATTGATGTCATGAATCCGCTCCTCGGCAACGTCAACCTTGTCCTTTCCGATCGTGGAGCGGAGCGCGAAAAGCTGGCGGTTCAGGTTTGTCAGGCAGATCCTGTCGTCGTCAACAATGTCTATCGCGCCTATTCCTGAGCGGACAAGCGCCTCCACAACATAGCTTCCGACTCCGCCGAGCCCGAACACAATCACGCGCGAGGCGAAGATTTTCTCCATGTTATCC
>CAVEHG010000328.1:0-1130 GCA_963615405.1 bacterium
GTATATACCTGCGCACGGATTCCGTTGTCTCTCAGCTGAGTCGCGGCGGAGACGGCAAAGCTCAGATCTTCGGTCTGGGGAATTATCAGAACATCGCAGGGAGCGGAGGGTAACCCGTCATTTATCAGCCCCTGTTCATCCAGAACGTAGAACAGTCTGGTCAGACCGATGGAGATGCCGACGCCGGGAAGCTTCTTGTCAGTATAGTACTCGGCGAGGTTTTCATAGCGGCCTCCGGAGCATACGGAGCCTATTTCGGGGTGCGAGTTGAGGGTTGTCTCATAAACGGTGCCAGTATAGTAGTCAAGGCCGCGGGCTATGGTGAGGTCGATACTGAAATTCTTTTCGGGCACACCGAAGCCGGGAAGATATTTCACAACAGCACTCAGCTCCTGCAAGCCCTGATCAAAGGTTTCGTCCTTGCCCTGATAGGTGCCGAGAAACCGCAGCTTTTCGGCGCTCGAACCTTTTGCGGAGATGAAGGTAAGTATTTCGTCAGCCTGAGTTTCAGACAGTGAGAACTCGCCGGTGAGCAGTTCTTTCACCTTTTCAGCGCCTATCTTATCCAACTTGTCTATGGTGCGCATGATATCTCCGGATTTCTCCGTGAGCCCGTTTATGGCAAAAAAGCCGTTGAGAATCTTTCGGTTATTTACGCGGATGGTGAAGTCCTCCAGACCCAAAGCGGAAAAGAGCCGATAGATGATGGAGGGAATCTCAGCATCATTGATAATATCGAGCTTTCCGTCACCTATTACGTCGATGTCTGCCTGATAGAACTCGCGGAAACGCCCGCGCTGAGCGCGCTCGCCGCGATATACCTTGCCGATCTGGAAACGACGGAAGGGAAAAGCCAGTTTAGCGTAGTTGATGGCCACATATTTGGCCAGAGGTACGGTGAGGTCAAAGCGCAGGGAAAGATCGGCGTCACCCTTGGTGAAGCGGTAAATTTGTTTTTCGGTTTCTCCGCCGCCTTTTGCAAGAAGAACCTCCGATGCCTCTATCAAAGGGGTATCCAAAGGGGTGAAACCATAGAGAGAGTATGTTTCGTGGATGGTCTGGGCAAAGCGCTCAAACTTCGCCTGCTTGTCCGGAGTGAGTTCCATAAAGCCGGAAAGTGTGCGTGGTTT
>CAVEHG010000328.1:1140-2036 GCA_963615405.1 bacterium
GTTTTATGCGTTCCATGTATATTGTTCCTTTCGGTGAGTTCAGATAAATAACGCAGTATTGCGAACCGGTGAAACCGGTCCGCAATAAGGGCTTTGTGTTGAGTTATAAGGGTTTAACGACGTTTTCCCTTGGGGTTTACGATGTCGCGCCAATCCATGTAGCCCTCGCGTAGTCCCTGTATAAGGACTTCGGCGGTGGCGGCGTTGGATGCGAATGGAATGCTGTACTGGTCGCAGAGACGGCATATCTCGTTTACGGGAGCGGTGTCTTCGTGACCCGAAGGATCACAGAAATAGAGAACCAGGTCTATCTCGTTATAGGCGATGCGGGCACCGATTTGCTGAGAGCCACCTTGGGCAGCGGAGAGATAGAGGTTTATGGGCAGGCCTGTCGCCTCGGCGACCAGACGTCCTGTGGTGTTGGTGGCGCATAAGTTGTGACCGGCAAGTATGCCGCAGTATGCAATGCAAAACTGCACCATCAGTTCTTTCTTCCCGTCCTGTGCCATGAGAGCGATGTTCATGAGGTTTCCTCCCCCTTGAAGATTGCGGACCCGAGGCCCGCCATATTTGCAGATAATGAATTATACAATAAAATTGGCAAAAAAACAACAGAAATATACAGCAAAATTATGTATTGCGTGAAATCACGGATTGCGGAAGCAAATTCCAGCGGAAGCGATTGAAGGAAGAACGATTTTTCCAATGCTTGTCATGGCTTACTTGCGGAACTGCTCCCGGAATGCCTTGGGCGTCATTCCGGAGTTTTTCTTAAACATGCGAATAAAGGCGCTGGTGTCAGTGTAGCCGACCTGTCGGGTGATGGAATCGATGGTATCATCTGTTTCACGGAGAAGAACCTGAGCCTCGCGGGTGCGAATGGACTGAATATAATC
>CAVEHG010000329.1:0-2036 GCA_963615405.1 bacterium
GTGTTCTGTTGATAATTATATCCGATTCCGAACGCTCTGTCGGAGTTTCGTTTAAAACCCGGCAATGAAATCGCGGTTTACAAATCCAGGCTGTTCGGATTCAAAAGGAAGTCGAGGATGTTCATCACCGCGATTCCTTTTTCGTTGTGCCACAGCTTTACCGGCTCTTTCACTACGATGATTTTCTTGAAGGAATCCTCGATATGGATCAGCGAATTCTGTTCCTGCTCCATTTTCTCGCGGTCGGGTATCGCGAAGGCGGACTGAATGTAATATCTCCGGCTGCCCAAGTTGCAGACAAAATCGACCTCCAACCGCTTCCGTACGGGCTTCCCGGCTTCATCTCTTTCCGCGTGTTCAACCACGCCGACATCAACATTGAACCCTCTGACGAGGAGCTCGTTGTAGATGATGTTCTCCATGATGTGGTTCTCTTCCTGCTGGCGGAAATTCAGCTGCGCGTTCCGCAGTCCCACGTCGGTAAAATAATACTTGAACGGTGAGGCGATGTACTTTTTGCCTTTGATATCGTAACGCTCGGCTTTGCCGATGAAAAAAGCGTCCTCCAGGTAAGCAATATAGGCGCCGATGGTCTTGTCGGCAACTTTGATCCCGCTGCTTGAGAAAGTGTTCGCCAGTTTCGTGGGGTTTGTAAGCGATCCTACCGACGAAGCCAATACATTCAACAGGGCCGGCATCACATTGTCCCCGCGCAGGTGGTAGCGGTTCTCGATATCCTTCAGATAAAGCTCCTTGCAGAGCGTGGTCAGATATCCGGATTTCAGCTGATCGGTCTTTCTGGAGAGAATCTGCGGAAGTCCGCCGTAAGTGGAATAGTCGAGCCACGCATTGGTTTGATTCCCCGGATATGCTGAGACATACTCCGAAAAAGACAATGGATAAACGCGGACTTCGTCTCCGCGTCCACGGAATTCGGTCAAGACATCCGAGGAGAGGAATTTCGAGTTGCTGCCGGTTACGTAGATATCCACATTCTCGCGGCGGTTCAATCCGTTGAGCACCGACTCGAAGTTCTCGCACAGCTGGACTTCATCCAGAAACACATACCACATTTGGTCGTCGGCAATGCGTTCCTTGATGTAAGCGCTCAGCTTTTTACTGTCGCGAAGTTCTTCAAAGTCGTCGTCATCCAGCGGGATCATGATGATCCGTGACGGCTCCACGCCGGATTCGAGCAGATATTGGTAATACAGTTTGAACAGCAGATAGGATTTCCCGCAGCGGCGAATGCCGGTCACGACTTTGATCATGCCGTTTTCCCGCCGCTCTATCAGCCGATTCAAATATACATCCCGCCGGATTCTTTCCATTGCATTATGCTCCTTATTACGGGAATTTGCAACTTGATGCAATTTCCCGTAATGGAAGTATACTCTGCCGCGACGGATACGTCAACCTCTGGCTGCTTGGTATTACGGGAAATTGCAACATGTTGCATTTTCCCGTAATAGCGCAGCCGGATTACGGGGTGCTCACTACGCGAAATCTAGCTCAACTTGGACTGCGCTAAGGCCTTCCCCTCGTAGGGGCGGCTGCTGACGCAGCCTTGACCTCATCCACCGCAAGCGGTCCCCCTTCCCCTCATAGGGGAAGGTAGAATGCGCCCGATATTGGGAATTGACTTCCAATATCGGGCGTTTGCATAACATAAAGGCACATTCACTTTGACCATGGATGCGGATTAACGTTATCCGGTCTCTGGTCTCTGGTCTCTTTATAAAAACGCGCCCGACCAGGGCGAGCACTCCCTTTGAGTCACGCTTATGTGCTTCCCCTCATAGGGGAAGGTAGAATGCGCCCGATATTGGGAATTGACTTCCAATATCGGGCGTTTGCATAACATAAAGGCACATTCACTTTGACCATGGATGCGGATTAACGTTATCCGGTCTCTGGTCTCTGGTCTCTTTATAAAAACGCGCCCGACCAGGGCGAGCACTCCATTTGAGTCACGTTTAAGCCTTCCCCTCGAGGGGAAGGGGGACCGCTTCGCGGTGGATGAGGTGAACTGCACA
>CAVEHG010000330.1:0-2029 GCA_963615405.1 bacterium
CATCTGCAACCCTTTCTCCGAGGGTTTTCTTATCCTGCGGATGGATGTCGTTCCACTCTCCGAGGTCCGCGGACATCGGCGATATGTCTTTCAAAGACGTGGTGGACGATCCGGAACTCTTCGAAAAATACAAGGATATATTCATCCCGTACCCTGACGGCATTCCGCAGGAGGTTCAGGACAAGTGGAATCAGAGGATGAAGGACTTCTTCGACCTGCTTCTGCGAAACAGCGACAAGATCCTCCGACTCAACGTCTGGGGCGTCCAGGACGGCAACAGTTGGAAGAACGAGTACCCGACCCTCATCCCCGGCCGCGAGGAGTCCCCGCTCCTTTTCGACCGCAACCTCGCCGAGAAGCCCGCCACCCGCTGGCTGATTGAAAACGCGAATAAATATTAATAAATCGGACGGCCCGGCAGCGAGCCGTCCAATTTTTTATTATCTTCGCGAAAATGCCACGTTTTAGCGTCATACTGAGTGCGATTCTGCTGATTCTCGCTGTGCAGGCCAGTGCACAGCGCCTGCCGCAGTGCGACCGCCCGTCCGGGAGTGCGATGTCATTTGATTTCTCCGGCCGTTCGCTCCCGCTCACGTCCAATCCGGCCCCACGTTACAGCATTGGCCGCAAGGCCGGACAGATTGCGGTGGCTGGTGTACCGATGATTGCGCTCGGAGGAGTGGCGGCATTGGATGCCGAAGGCGGCCTTAAGGGTCTGAGGGACAGCTGGATACCTGACTTTCGCAATCGCACTGACGATTACCTCCAATACTCTCCCGGAGTTCTGATGCTCTCTCTGAAGGCCGCCGGGGTTCAGGGACGGAGCACTTGGGGCGAGATGCTTTCGGCTACCGCCGCAGCGTATGCGATTATGGGCGTTTCGGTCAATGCGCTGAAGTACACGACCTCTATTGAACGTCCGGATGGTGCTGATACTCATTCATTTCCGTCTGGGCACTCCGCGACAGCCTTTATGATGGCGGGGCTTCTGACCCGTGAATACGGGGAAATCAGTCCCTGGGTCGGAGTCGGGGCCTATTCACTGGCCTCGGTGACGGGGGCGATGCGCATCGCGAATAACAAGCATTGGCTGAGCGATGTTCTGACGGGGGCGGGACTCGGAATCCTGTCGGCAGAGGCCGGGTATCTGGTTTCCGACCTTCTCTTTAAGAAGGGGCTTTCCGATGAGAATCTTTCAGATGATGAAACGCCCTCATTTTTCGGGCTTTACACCGGAACGGGCTGGCTGTGGGAATCCTCGCGCTCACGCACCTCGCATTTCGGGCTAGAGGGAGCGCATTTCCTGAATCCGTGGTTCGGGCTCGGCGGCCGGGCGCTGCTTTCCTGCGCTGGGGCTTCCGATGACTGGGCGCTGCTTTCCTGCGCAGTAACTTCCGACGCCCAGGCTATCTCTGATTCCTCATCGTCAGCCGAAAATGGCACTTGCGAAAAACTGAACAATTATGTTTCCATCTGCGCCGGCGCCTATTTCAGCCTCCCTTTGTGTAAGCGCATTTCGTTAAACACCAAGGCTTTGGCGGGTTATTACAACGAATGCGGCAGACAAGCCATTTCCGATGGCATTACCCTCGGAAGCGGGCTGAATCTCGGCACCGGACTCTCTGTGAATCTCCGCCTTCGCGACCACTACGGCATCCGCCTTTTCGCGGATTATGATTTATTGGCCTCCCGCAGCCTTCTCACTCTCGGCTTCAGCGTGGCCGCCCTCTGGTAGCGACTACGATCTTCTCTCCTCCCGCAGCCTTCTCACCCTCGGCTTCAGGGTCGCCGCCTTCAGGAAATAATGGATTTTTCCTCCCAGAAGTCAGGTGGAAATCCTGAAAAAACGTTTTATTGGGATTCTCGACGGACTCAAGTAAGTTAGGAATCCCGATTTATCGTTTTAGTGGGATTCTCATCGTCTGGTTTGTGGATTTCTTTAATGGCGCCGAGCCAGAGGAGGGCCTGACCGAGGTAGTAGGGGATCATTATGAGGTATTTCTCGCAAGCGACGGGCCCGACGAACTTG
>CAVEHG010000331.1:0-2028 GCA_963615405.1 bacterium
CGATGTCGAGGGCAAGCATAAGAAGCAGTCCGGCGGTTCCGGTCAGTACGGTCACGTAAAGATGCGCTTCTCGCACGGAGAGGCAGAGGGTCTGACCTTCACACAGTCCGTCGTCGGCGGTACTGTCCCGAAGAACTTCTATCCGGCAGTCGAAAAGGGACTTCTTGAAGCTATGCAGAAGGGCGTTCTCGCCGGTTATCCGGTCGTCAACCTCGCCGCTGACCTCTATGATGGTTCCTACCACCCGGTTGACTCTAACGAAATTTCTTTCAAGCTTGCTGCCAAGCTGGCGTACAAAGAGGGACTTCCGAAGGCTAAGCCGGTGCTGCTTGAGCCTGTAGGAACGCTGAAGGTCACGGTTCCGGATTCCCTCGTGGGCGACGTGATCGGTGATCTCAATAAGCGCAGAGGTCGTGTCCTCGGCATGAATCCGTCCGAAAAGAAGTCCGGCTATACCGTAGTCGAGGCAGACGTTCCGAAAGCGGAAATGACCGATTATACCATCTCCCTCCGCGCAATGTCTCAGGGTCGCGGCTCCTATGATTTTGCCGTGGATCGCTATGAGGAAGTCCCGGGTGCAGTTGCCCAAAAGGTCATCGCAGAAGCGGATAAGTCCGACGATGAATGAGTAGATAAAATAAGTATAGAAGAAAAGGCACGGGAGAAATTCCCGTGCCTTTTCTGCGTAGGTTGTTCACAAACAAAAATTCTTGTCAGGCTTCTTTTCCAAAACGACCGTCCCCGCGTTCCCAGTTACTGTACCGTATAGCGCTTGATCTTCTTCGAGGTCGTTTTTTCAAATTCGGCATCACGCAGCTCTATTTCGCGGACCTGTTTGAATACCGGAAGAGTGCGGTTCAGTTCGGTGATTTCCTCCTTGAGGAAGGCATACACCTCGTTGCGAGACTTGTCTGTGATCTCCGGGCATTCCGCATCCGGATAGATGAGCGCGGTGATAACAACCTCGCCCGATGCGTTCTTTCTGCCTAGTACCACCGATTCCTTGATGCCGGGCAGCGCGATCAGATACTCCTCGATCTCCTCCGGATAGACATTCTTGCCGTTCGAGAGGATGATCAGGTTCTTCTTCCGCCCCGTGATGAAGATGTAGCCATCCTTGTCGATGTAGCCAAGGTCGCCTGTGCGGAACCAACCGTCGTCCGTGAAAACAGCCCGTGTCGCTTCCTCGTTCCGGTAGTAGCCGAGCATCACGTTATCGCCTTTGACGAGAATCTCGCCCGTTACATATCCGTACTCCGCGATGTCCTCCGCTGCGCGCGTGTTGTTTGCGTTGTCAATCTTCACCTCACAGTTCGCAACCGGCTTGCCCACAGAGTGGAACCGCTCCTTGCCCGGACGGTTCACTGCCACAAGAGGCGCACATTCCGTGATGCCGTAGCCCTCTAAAATAAAGATGCCGAACGCGTTGAAATCCTTGATCAGCTGCGGGGATAACGGCGCACCGCCGCATACGATGGAGGTCAGCTTGCCACCGAACGCACCCGTAATCTGTCCAAAGAAGGAATCGCGCATATCGATACCCACCTTCAAAAGTGCGTTCGAAACCTTGATCGCCATCTCTACCTTCTTACGCATGCCCTTCTTGTCGATCTCGTTCCAGATCCGCTTGTGCATCGTCTCCACAAAGAGCGGCACCAGCATTTCGGAAGTCGGCTTGTACGATGCAAAGTTGCGCATCACGTTTTTCAGACTGTCGTTGATATACATTTCCGCGCCGAGATTTGAGATCGCAAAGTGACCGCACGTGATCTCATAGGAGTGGTGCATCGGCAGTACGTCCACGAATCGGCACGTATCGTCATATTCCATCGACAGACATGAGGAGTTTGTCGCCGCCGCCAGATTCCGTTGGGAGAGCATGACGCCCTTTGCCGTACCGGTCGTGCCGGATGTGAAGAGGAGCGCACACATTTTTTCGCGGTCGATCTCCACATCGAAGAAGGAGCGATCCCCGGCATTCAGGGAAAATTCACCCATTTCAAGAAGCGAGGACATCGTCCGTACCAG
>CAVEHG010000332.1:0-2018 GCA_963615405.1 bacterium
TAGCTAATTCCTGGCTAATCATAATAGTTTTTTTAGTGTTATAGTTACGTGTGGTTGACACAAATATACTACCCCCCCCCACTTTTCCAAATCTGGAGCGAAAAATCTCGTTTTCACCTTCACAAATGTCGCGAAAAGCGTTATTTTACAGAAGTTTTTCCTGGTCCTTGTTGGTCCATAATTTGGAAATAGGCGCGCGGGAGGATAACTTTGCATCAGTTATGAACAGCAAGTCTCCGGAAATAATAGAGCTTTGTCGCGAGATCGAGGACGTGGTGGGTCGCAGTATGCACACCCCGGCGGATTTCGATTTCCTGTGCGACCAGATCTACACCGCTACCAGGGAATACATCTCTTCAACCACGCTCAAGAGAACCTGGGGCTATCTGGAAGGGGTAAACACCATACGTTACTCCTCTCTCGAGATACTCGCCAGGGCAGCCGGGTATCGCAACTGGGAGAACTACCTGGCCATAAAAAAGACATCCCTGGAGTCAGACTCCAAATTCGTAAGCAGGGGAATAGTGGAGGCCGGCGCGCTCAATAAAAACGACATAGTGTCCGTGACCTGGAATCCTAACAGAAAATGCGTCTTCCGCTATCTGGGGAACGACAGTTTCGCAGTAATCAAATCTGTAAAGACCCATCTCTGTGCGGGAGACACCGCATCGGTAAAGACTTTCGTGGTTGGCGAGCCGCTCATCCTCAGCAACCTGACCCATAACGGCGAGACCGGCCTGACATACGTCTGCGGGGCCAACGGAGGACTTACCAACCTTATCGCGTACTCTCCGAAATAGATTCTTCGCCGCGCCTGTTGTAAAGCGCGACCCATCCGTTGTACACCTCCGCACACCGCTGCCGCACCGCCGAATCGAGCAGTTGAACAGCCATCGCATCCAGATCGTATTCCGCCGCATAACGCCCTACCGTCTGCCCTATGAACGCCTCCAGAGGATGTTCACCGGTATATTCCGACGCCTTCAGCATAACCCTCGTGCGATCGAACGGTTCCTCCTCCACAAACGATTTCATCGGAGCGTAATAAGCCTCTACATCCTTGAATGCCAATGCCTTTACATCTTCAAACACCTCACTCGACTCAGCCTTCCACTCTCTGAATGTCTGCGGAGCGGCTTTCCGGGCCAATTCAAACGTCCCGACCGCGAGAGCCGAAATGCCAATCAACACGCCCGCGACAACCTGCGCCACCTTCCGTCTCCGGACGGCCGACCTTACTTCCTCCGCACCCGCATACCGTCTGCGGGGATCCTCTGAAGAAGCCCTGCGGGCGACAGTCGCCCAGATTCCGCCCAGATGGAACAGCGGCAAAATCCGTCCGAAGGAATAAATGTCGCTGCGTGGGTCATTGGCCTGCGGCTGCGGAGAAGAAAAACCCGGAGTGCCCACAGAGTTCTTAAGTATGGCGTACCGGTCCGAGTCCGAAAGCCCGAAGTCGATGACCTTGACATTGGCTCCGGAGTCGGTTACAAGGATATTGGCAGGCTTGAAGTCACGGTGGACGATGCCCTGCAGATGCAGGTATGAGAGCGCATCCAGAATCTGGTCCACCGCACGAAGCCGCATCTTCCGGGAAGGATTGGCCTGCGAAAGCCACTCGTCCAGGCGAACGCCCTGCACATATTCCTGCACAAGGCACAGGCCCAGCTCCGGATCATCGATCAGGTCGAAGGTTCCGACGATGTTAGGATGCTCGAGCGGATAGCCCAACTCAAACTCTTTCTGAAGCAGGAGCCGTTTCAGGGCATCGTTCCGGGAAGTCTCCGTCAAGGCCTTCAGCTTGAACCACTTGCCGCGGTTCTGAGCCTTGACTATAATGAAGTCGCCGTGCCTGGAGATGATTTCGCGTGAAGTGTATCCCCTGGAAAGCAGCGGCAACTCCCCGCCGACGATTCCCGATATGCTGTTCTCTGTGTCCGGATTCATAAGGCAAATTTACGTTTTTTTCCAAAAAACATTAACTTTGCACTCCTTGTAACCAATATATTATGCAGACT